>JAMOSN010000023.1 GCA_027068455.1 Sulfurimonas sp. | reverse complement strand
GTTTGATACAACGCTTCTAAAATATGTGGCGGTGTAGCAGGATTTTTGGCAAGTGCACTATGGTTTAGGCTATCTTTAAACCCCTCTTCTAAAAATGTTTCCTCTTTTTGTGTCATATAAAGCGCTTCGTGTATAGCTTTATCACCACTTTGAAGCAGTTGTTGCGCAAAAGGGAGTTTGAGTTGCGTGTTGTGTGCCAAAGCAAGATTCACCTCTGCATCTTTAAGCACTAAAAGTTCTTTTTGCATCTTCTCATCCAAAGTGGGATTGAGTGCCAAATCTTTAGCGTATGGTAGTAACAATCCAAACACCTCCTCATCCAACACGCAGTTTTGTGCTGCTATTTGCGCAAAGTGTTGCCCTTTTGTCACTAGCTCTTTCAAGAGTTCCATATCTAAATGGGGATTGTATGCCATCGCTTCTAAAAGATGCTTCTCTTCTGTTTTAAGAAATCTCATAAGTACCCGCTTTGGGGTATGTGGATGTTGTGCAATACGCGCTAAAAGCTTAGGGTGTTGTGCTATTGGTTCAAGGGAAACGATAGCCTCTAAGAGTTCAGGGTTGCGTGTTTGTTCTACAAGGTGAAAAAGCCCTGTTGTGGCATACTGCACATTATGATTTCGCTCTATATTTTCATAAAAACGGCTAATGAGTGCAGCGGTGATATCACGGTTATCATCATTTTCAAAAAAATCTTCCCCCTGCCATTTATAGAGTCTAAGAAGTTGAAAAAAAAGTGTATCGGCGATATGTTCATTTTGCAAAAATGTTTTAAGCCGCTCTTTATTGCCAGAAAGTTTTAAGCTCATCAACAGTGCATTACTTTGTATCTCTTGCGCTAAAAGTTTTTCAAAAACCTCCAAAGGAACAAAAGAGTACACCCCTTTTTCATAAAGCGCCTCCATAGCATTTTGCTCATAGGGCGTCATCATCCGCCCCTCTATGATATACGTAACCTCATCATCTGCTTCATCAACAAGAGCAATCTTATGCACACGCAACTGAGAAAGAAACTCCTCTTGCGTAAATGCACGGGTTTTGCCGAGTAAAAATATTTTTTTATCTTTAAAAGTATCTAAATTCATAGTGAGATTATACCCCATTTGGATAAAATGGGAATATGAAGTTTTTTGTTTTACATTGGTTTAAGGTATCGGTTTTTTGAAAAATAATTAAAAAATGGTATAATTTCCTTATGTAAGCTAAGAGAGGTGGAAAAACGGACATCCATAAGCCTTACACCCGTTGGCAGTAATGCGGGGCAGTATCGGTGTAAGAGAGATGCGGGGCGAGTCCTCCCGCCTCTTAGCTTTCTATAAACTTCTTAAAATCTTCCTCATACTTTTTATTAAAAAATGTAATCGATTCTGAACATTTTTTCAACTGCCGTTTACTGGTGTAAAAAAGGGTACCACCCTCTAGGTAAAAATTATTAATTGATACAGAGTAGAGTATATATTTATCATCTATCTTGGCAAGTAAATTATATATACCTTTTTGATGATAATCACATCGTGCAATAGTGTTGTCTATAATAGTTTGAAATTGATGTTGTGTGATATAATGAGCAATCTCAGGATGTTTGTTAGTAATCTTTTTTACTTTTAACTTTGTGATGTAGAGTTCTTTTTTGAGTGGTGTATTACGAAAATGGTGTAAAATAATATCTGTTAGAATACCTAATAAAATCCTATTTTTACTACCCACAAACTTCCCTTATTTTAAAATCCAGATTATACCGTATCTTTTTTTAGGTTATAATAACTTAAAAAAAATGGACAAAACTATGAGAATCTACGCACCATGGGAGAAAGCTTTTAAAAAAATTGCTACCCCTTTTGAACACTTTATTCATGCACAAACAACAACTGGTTTGGTACTTATGAGTATGACCATACTTGCACTTCTTATTGCCAACTCCCCTTTGTATGAAACTTACTTACATATCATTCACACCAAAATAGAGTTCAATGTGGGTGAGTGGAGGTTCTCTCATTCCCTGCACCATTGGATCAATGATGGTCTTATGGCTATCTTTTTCTTTATGGTGGGTCTTGAGATTAAACGAGAAATTTTGGTAGGAGAGCTTTCAAACATCAAAGTTGCCATTTTGCCAATTCTCTCCGCCATAGGGGGGATGGTACTTCCTGCACTTATCTACCTGAGCATCAATGCGGGCACACCTTATGCAAACGGCTGGGGAATTCCAATGGCTACCGACATCGCCTTTGCCATCTCTGCTCTTGTTCTACTTGGCAAACGAGTCTCTCCTGCCCTTGTAACCTTTTTGGTAGCTCTGGCGATAGTGGATGACTTAGGCGCTGTTGTCGTGATAGCGCTTTTTTATACAGAACAGATTCATATGCTTGCTTTAATACTTGCTGGTGGTACTTTTTTAGTGATGCTCTCACTCAACCGTTTTGGGATACAAGCTATTTTACCTTACATCCTTTTTGGTATGCTTTTATGGTTTTTTATGCTTGAATCAGGTATTCATGCTACTATCGCTGGTGTTCTTGCTGCTTTTACTATCCCATCAAAACCAAAACTCACACCCGTAGATTTTACTAACCACACTAGAAATCTACTCGATGAGTATGACAACTACCCAGTAACCACTGACCATGTTATGCATGAGAGACAAAAAGCGATCCTACAAAACATCAAAGACAGGGTAGATGCAGTCATACCCCCTTCTCTCCGTATGGAAAATGCTCTTCATCTACCTGTTGGGCTTATCATCATCCCTATCTTTGCCCTTGCAAATGCAGGCATAGCCATAGAGTTAGACTCTGTAGGAGAAGCGTTTGGCTCAAGTGTGGCCTTTGGTATCATGGCTGGGCTTGTTGTTGGTAAAATCGCAGGTATAGCTGGAGTGGCATACATAGCCATCAAAGCAGGCATAGCTAAACTCCCTGAAGGTGCTTCCATGAGTCAGCTCTTTGGTGTAGCAGCACTTGGAGGCATAGGTTTTACGATGAGTATTTTCGTGGCAGATTTGGCTTTCATAGGTGATGATACAGCCATTTTTCAAGCAAAAATCGGGATTTTAACTGCTTCATTGTTTGCAGGTGTTTTTGGATACCTGTGGCTTCGATTTGTGGGAGCTGAAAAATAAAGAGGGCAGATTTACTTTAACTTATAACACACCTCTTGAGACACCCCAGCATATAACAAAGGGGAGTCCAAGTCCACATACGCTATCACATCTTTGTACTTATGGGCAAGGTACACAGCGGCATTGATGGAGATGGGACCCTCCAGCATTGACCCTAACATACATTGGATATTTTTTTGCCTTGCATACTCTAATATCTCTATCGCTTTGGTAACACCACCACACTTCATCAGCTTGATATTTATCATATCAGCATACCTATTTTCTATCACATTTTTTGCATCTTCCAAGGTAAAAACCGCTTCATCTGCAAGGATAGGCACAGTTGCGTGTTGGGTGATAACACGCAACGATTCTAAGTCATGGGCTGCTACGGGTTGCTCTATAAGAGAGAGTTTAAGATTGTTTGTCGCATCCAAATAGGTGATGCTCTCTTCTAAACTCCATGCCTGATTGGCGTCAATAAGTAGTGTTGCTTGTGGCAAAGTTTCTCTCAACTTGCGTGTTGTTGTTATGGCATGTTGTATCTCTGAGCCAAGTTTAATTTTTAAGAGGGTATGCCCCTCTTGGATTGCTTTGGTGGCATCATCAAGCATCGTTTGGGTATCGTTAAAAGAGATAGTGATGTCAGTCTCTATCGGTGGGGCATCTTGGATATGTTTATGATTTGCAAAATACAAAGCGATATCAAGTGCCGCTTTGGCAGATGAACCGATGGGTTGCGTGTGGAGTATCTCTAAAGCTTTTTGTGGGGTATGTGCTATCAAAAAAGGAGTAACCTTTTTGATAGAATGGGTAATGGTGTCTAAATCCTCCCCCGTTATCGCTTTGGTAGCGGGAGCTTCTCCATAGCTGCGTGTTGCATCATCAAATGTGATACAAACTCGTACAAACTCCACCGCTTCTACTTTACGAAGTGCTGTGATAAAAGGGGTTTTAAGAGGTATACATTTGCGTGTCAATCTAATCTTTTGAATTTTTTTCATATTATAAACCAACCACAATATACCCAACAAACAAACCGCCAAAAGTACCTATGAGGTACCCTACTATCGCCATCAACACCCCGACACTTACAAGTCTTTTGTCATACGTAGCTGCCAAAATAGGAGCAGATGCCACACCACCTATGTTACTTAATGAAGCAACTCCCACAGAAAAGAAATCAAGCTTGAAGAGTTTTGCACCAAGGAGCATAAGAGTTGCGTGCAGCACTAAAATAGCACTTCCAGCAAATACATACTCTCCCAAAGAGCCAAAATCCTCTATCACGGCACGTGATCCAATGAGAGCAACTATCACATACAGCATAGTAGTTGCCACCTCACTACTGCCACCCACTTCACGTAGTTTTGTAAAAGAGCCAAGCACACCCAAGAGTGATGCAACAAGTACCATCGTTGTGGTGGTGTTGATAAAGGTGATACTATGAGCAAACACTTGAGAGACAAAAGAAACAGCCAATGCCATAAGGATAAGTAACCAGTATCGCTTAGCACCCATTGTACAGGCACACCCTATCCCATTAAGATATGCCAAACTTCCCTCACTTTGGGTAAAACGGTTAAAGTAGTTTGCAAAGGGAACTAAAAACAGCAGTAGCATCACCCACAGAGTGTAGTTGACACTATCAACCACCAAAGCATACGCAAAGGCATCTTCACTCACCCCCAAAGCACTCCCAACTGCAACCATATTTGCCGTACCACCCATCCAGCTTCCAGCAAGTGCTCCAAAGGCAGCTGCTATGTCTGGCGAAAAATCAAAAAGTTTAACAACAACAATAAAAGACAACGCAATAGAGATCACCGCCAACAGATACGCCAAAAGAAGTTTTTTCCCAAGTTTGACAAAATGGTACAAATCCACCTGCAAAAGCATTAAAAAAAGCATAGCTGGTAAAAGGTTGGTTTTTGTAAGGGTATAGATATGGGTGATGGCATCATTGTGTGCAAACACACCCAAAGAGGCAAGAAGCATAGAAAAAGCATAAATAAGAACAACAGAGGGAACAACACGAAATACTCTCCATGAGGTTTTGACCTCAAGTGTATAAAGTGCAGTTGCCAAAATTGCCAAAGTAAAAAGATATAGAAGTGGGTTTGTTATCATAGTTTCTCTTATAGATTTTGTTATAATTGTAACATATATATAAAAGGATATTGTATGCAAAGATTATGGACACTTTTTTTTCTAGCAAGTAGTACTTATGCACTGACACTCTCACAAACACCTAAGTCAAACTCTTTGGTTGTTTACAACTCCAATGTAGCCCTTGTTCATGAGAGTAAACAACTCTCTATCACACCTGATGAAACGCAAATTATTTACCCAGATGTAGCAAGCTCCATCATCACCAACTCTGTAGGTATCACACTACCAAAGAGTGTGACACTCTATTCACAACAGTACCGCTACGACAAGCTCACCAAAACTAAACTACTCAATGCCTATGTTGGTAAACCTATAGGATACAAAACCACAACACCAACTCTTTTGGCACATCAAGGCAACGAAGCCATAGTAAGACGTAAAGACGGTACCATTGTTACTATCAACACGCAAGATATTCATCTCCCTGCTATTCCAAAAGAGCTTCTTATCAAACCATCCCTTGTATGGAATGTCAAAACAACCAAAAAAGTCGATACAACACTGACACTCGATTACCTCATCAAAAACATCCGTTGGAGCAGTGACTATGTTTTGCATCTGCATAAAAACAGTGCTGATTTAACAGGATGGATAACCATAGACAATAAAAGCGGCAAAGCATTTCACAACACGCAACTCTACCTTTTAGCAGGTGATATCAACCGAGCACATACCTCTCATCCTGTGCCTGTTCGTTATATGAAAGCAATGGTAGCAGCAGATAGTGTTGCAGTAGAACAACAAGCTCATGAGGGATACCACATCTACAATATCCCTTTTAAAGTCAATCTTGCCAATAATGAAAAAACACAAATAAAATTTCTTACAAAAAACACTATTTCTATCAAACGAACCTACAGTGCACATCTCAACAACCCTCTTTATATCAATGGTGAGACAAAAAAGGATGTCACACAGTATGTAGAGCTTCAAAAGCTCGATACACCACTACCAAAAGGGGTTATTCGTACCTATTCACCCATGAAACAGACAAATATACTTCTTGGTGAAACATCAATACAACATACACCAAAGAACACACCTTTAAAACTCAAACTTGGCACAAACTTCGATATAAAAATCAAACAAACGCTTCTTAAAAGAGATAAAAATGATCACTATATCTTTGCAGATATAAGATATACCATCACCAACAACTCAGATAAGCAAAAAACTGTTACACTCCTTATACCGTTTAACAAAAACAAAGGCTCTAAAATACAAACCCAGAGAAGTTTTCGTTTTACTAAGGGAAATTTAGCTACATTTACACTTGAAATCGGCGCCAATACAACACTAAGTTTTGATGTCCATTTTCAAAGTAAAAGATAAAGAGCATTGATGGCAAAGTATATTATTTTAGATACAGAAACAACAGGAACAGAAGAAGCCGACAGAGTGATTCAGCTAGGCTATATGGTTTTAGGAGCAAAAGAGATAGAGGTGCACAATGAGTTTTGCTCTACAGATATCGACATCAAATTTGGAGCGATGGAGGTGCATGGGATCACTCCAGATATGATTGAGAACAAACCGTTATGTCAAGAAACAGCAGCATATAAACGTCTTTGTGAACTTAACACGCAAGAGAACTATATGATTATCCACAATGCCCCTTTTGACCTAAAAATGCTTGAAAAAGAGGGTTTTGATGTGCAGATGAAAGTGATAGACACCTTGCGTGTTGCCAAACACATTTTTGAAGAGGAGGAAGCACACAGACTTCAGTATTTCCGCTACAAAATGGGACTTTATAAATATGAAGAGGATGAAGCTAAAAAACTTGGTATTGAAGTCAAAGCTCACGATGCCATAGGGGATGTTTTGGTTTTAAAACTTTTTCTTACCAAACTCAAAGAGGCAGTACAGGCAAAATACCCTGAAGAGAATCCTGTGGAGAAGATGGTAGACTTAACAAACACCCCTATTTTGGTTAAAACATTTCGTTTTGGCAAACATAAGGGAAAATCACTTCAAGAGGTAGCACAGGAAGATGCAGGATATTTACGCTGGATGCTGAGTTCCATGGATAACCTTGATGATGATATGCGTTACTCTATTAATTACTATTTAAATGGATAAAACTATGAAAAAAGCATTTACTCTACTTGAACTCGTTTTTGTAATCGTAGTTATTGGCATTATTGCTAGTGCTATTCTACCAAGAATTATACTACCCCAGAAAAATTAAACAACATTTTCTAAAGTCTAATTCCTAAACATGATAAAATTAGACAGCAAAAGAGAGGGTAAAGAGATGAGTAGAAAGTGAACAGTTTATAGTTCAAAATTTAAAACAAAAGTAGTTTTAGAAGTTTTAAAAAAAGAAAATTAATGAAAAGCATAGTCACTTTTTGTACGAATATTTTTCTTTAAAGAGTAGATATTTTTATATTCAATATTTTCAATCTCATACTCTTTGGTACCATTTGGAAGTTTGATTTTGAAATCATCCCCAACCTCTTTTCCTAACATAGCTTTTGCCAAAGGTGAATGGATAGAGATGAGTCCGTTTTCAATTTCACTCTCCAAAACACCACACAGTGTATATATTTCCTCTTCATCTGTATCTAGGTTTAGTAGTGTAACTGTTGAGCCAAAAGATACCCGTTTATGCTCATGCAATGAAGGATCAATTACTTGGGCATTTTGTATCATTTTATTGAGGTAAAAAAGGCGTTTATCAATAAATCGGAGTTTTTCTTTTGCTGCTTGATAATCAGCATTTTCACTTCTGTCACCCAAAGCAGCAGCAACAAGTTTTTCATGCGCCACTTTGGGTTTCTCTTTTTCTAAAAGGTATTTAAACTCCTCTACAAGTTTATCATACCCTTCTATACTCATCGGTTCTTTCATCAAGTTAGTGGTGGTATCCTATGATGTAATAGGTATCTTTGTTTGGAAGTTTTTCAAGAGTCACTTTGAATTTTTCACCAAAATGTTTCACTTTTTCATGTGCTTCTTGTGCAAGCTCTGGGGTTGGTGATTCTATTTTTATTTTAAAATACTCTTTTGAATTTGAAAGTGCAACATATCCGTTATTTACTTTTAAATGATCATGCAAATCTAATATATGTTTTTGAATTTTTTCATAATCTTTTGTATTTTTTTCGATAGCTTCGAGTTGTTGTTCCAAAGCTTCATTTGGTGTGTATCCGAGCTGCTTTAACATAGCTTCTCTTGTCATTTAAATCCCCTTATTTTCATTTTGTAAAAAAATAATATCAGCTTTTTGTAAATATTCAGTATGAATTTATCTACAAATAATATAATTATGACAATAATAATTAAAATATAAGAGAGAATAAAATGACTGAAGAGATACTTAAAAAAATAAAACAGCTCCCACCACTTCCTGAATCTGTTATGCAGATAGAAGCTGTATATCAAGATCCAGACTCTACATTTAATGATATGGTAAAAATTCTTGAAAAAGATCCTCTTCTTACCGCAGATATTTTAAAAGCGGCAAATTCTCCACTTTACGGTTTTTCAAGAGAGATTAACGCCATCAGCCAAGCTGTTGGTCTTTTTGGAATGGGAACCGTTCGCGGATTTGCGCTTGCTTCTATTGTAAAAAAGAGCTTTCCGCTTGATCTTAGCCCTTATGGGATTTCAAATGAGACCTTTTCAGAACTTTCTAAAAAACAACACGCTCTCACAACTGCATGGTGCTTACGTAAAGAAAACAAACTAATGGGTGTTTTATCACCTGCTGCTTTTCTTGTTGAAATAGGTAAGGTACTTATTGCGCAACAAATCATAGCTGACAAGCAAGAAGATGAATTCCAAGCTGCTTTAGAAGATCTCTCCAATGTTGAAGCTGCTGAAAGAGAGATTGTAGGAACAGATACTCCAGAGGTAAGTGCCACTATTTTTAAACATTGGAAATTTGAAGATTCATTAGTGGATGTAATAGGCAACTGTCTTAGCCCTGAAAGTGCCAAAACAGAAGACAACCAACGTGCTGCTAAAATTTTACATGTTGTCAGAGTAACTGTTGCACTAAATGGACAAATCACAGATGAAAGTGTTGCAGAAGCAAAAGAACTGATCGAAGCATATAAACTTGATATGGAAAGCTTCGATAAAGCTATAGAAACTATGAGATAAAACGCTACTTGAAATCACTACTTATAAGACTCACTCATGGATTGAGTGAGCAAGATATCCAATCCACAGAACTACCTTTTGTCCAAGAGTGGCTTGCAAAAAAATACCTTACGAAAAAAAATGACATATATAAATTTCATTCCAAATATCGTGCTGGAACATTGGGTCTTGTACAAAAAGAGACAGCATATCTTCATGTAATTGGTGAAAATATCAAAGACCTTTATATTGAGGAGGTGGGCACTGCACAAGAGGGTGATCTTATCATTGCCAAACGCCTTTTAGGTAAGCGTGGAACACCAAGTGCGACCATTATGGAGATAGTAGGACATGAACAGAGTTTTTCTGTTGCCTATATTATCGAAAAAGATGGGCATAAATCTTTGGTTGATTTAAAAAATGACTATCCTGTCGGTGCAGAACTCACACGAAACGAACTAGAAAAATACAAAAAAGGTGATCTTTTTAAAGTTGATAATCTTGAAAACAGAGTTATGGAGTATCTTGGCAATATAGATGATCCAAAAGTTGATGAAAAGATAGTCCTTGCAAAATTCAATAAACACGATGAGTTTGAAGAGGATGTTTTGGAGATTGCACGAAGCTTTCCACCTGTAGATGCTGCAAAATATCCAAAACGCAAAGATTTGCGCCATCTTCCATTTTGCACCATCGATCCTGTGACTGCAAAAGATTTCGATGATGCCATCTACTGGGATAATGAACACGCAACCCTTTATGTTGCCATTGCTGATGTGAGCGAATATGTCAAGCCTTTTGGAGCTATAGACAACGAAGCTATATACAGAAGTTTTTCTATCTACCTACCGCATCGCTCCATCCCTATGCTTCCACGTGAGCTTAGTGAAACACTCTGTTCCCTGCAACCTCATGTTGACAGACTCTCCTATGTTTTTGAGATGAAACTCAATCTTGAAACACTTGAGGTAGAACACTCTGAGGTGTATGAAGCACTTATCCATTCCAAAAGACGTTTTAACTATGAAGAGATAGACAGATTTTTTGAGGGCAAACTTCATCCCAACACGCAAGAGGAGGAGATTATTTTCCAATCCTTGACACAGTTGCGTGTTATCACTGACAGACTCAGAGAAAAACGCCTCAAAATCGGCTTTGATTTTCGCTCTAGTGAAATTGAGATGCAACTCGATGATGAGCAAAACCTTGTAGCAACAACACTCGCTGAAGAAACTCCTTCCCATGCACTTATAGAAGATTGTATGCTTTTAGCGAACAAAGAAGCTGCAAAACGGTTTGACAGAGGTGTCTTTAGAATCCATGAACCACCATCTCAGGCAAAACTCCAAACTCTCTATCAAGAGTTAGCAGGTATTGGTATGCAGATAGATATCAAACCAACCATTAAAGAGACCATTACTGCCATTCAAAAACAAGCAAGAGAGATGGGCTTGGAGAGTGAAGTTGACACACTCATAATCCAATCACAGATGCAAGCACGCTATGCGCCGCTAAACTCAGGACACTTTGGACTTGGATTTGAGGAATATACCCATTTCACCTCCCCTATTCGACGCTATAGCGACTTAATCGTTCACAGACTCTTAAAAGCAATCAATGCAGGAGACACGCAAGAGGGTTCTTATGTTTTACGAAATATAGAATCCCTCACTATCCAAATCAGTGAAAAAGAGCGAGAAGCCAGCATCATCGAGGTGGAGTTTATGGCTCGCAAATATGCACGTTGGGCAAACCAAAACATAGGAAAAGAGTTTCAAGCCCGCATCACCTCAACAGAGAGTGAACTCAAAGCTGAACTCCATGATGAGATACTCGGTGCTCGACTTCTTATTACCAACAGTAGTGATGCAGTACTTTTTGAAGATGTCATTGTCAAAATAGAGCGTGTCGATATTCCACGTGCCAAAATATATGCTGCCATAACAGGGAAGGTTGATGTATAAAAGTGAGTTGGATAAACATATTCAAAACAAAACCGTAAGCAACAGTTTTGTTTTCTTTGGAGAAAGCAGTTTTCTCATCGATATGTACACCAAGTTACTCACCAATATAGATGATGCCAATATTCTTACATTCTACCATGATGAGTACAATTTTGCTTCTGCAAAAGCACATCTGTCTCAGGCTTCACTCTTTGGTGATAGAAATATCCTCATCATAAAAACAGAAAAGAAAGTACCCAAAAAAGAGCTTGACACTCTCCTTGGTCTTTGTGAAAAGAACCCTGACAATATTTTTGTTTATGCTTACTACGGAAGTGACCATAGAACCTATAACAACAAAAAAGCATTTGCCAAATTCAACACTATGAGTGTACGTTTTTACCACCCTAAAGCTTATGAAGCACAAAATATCCTTGCACAGACAGCTTCACAAGAAGGAGTAAACATTGATCGTTACACACTGACACATCTGCTTAATATCCACAATGGAGATGTAGCACTCTGTGTTAACGAGATAGAAAAGTTTAAAGTGTTTGACAGAGAGATTACAACAAAAGATGTTGATAATCTTGTTTTTGGACTCAGTGAAGTCAATTTAGATACTTTTATTGAAAAATTACTTGCTAAAAAAGATTTTACCGCAGATATACAAAATATTCTTGAACATGGAGAGGATGAGATTCGAATCATCAGTGCGATAACTGCATATATTACACAACTGTATATGTTCAACATCTATATTCGTATAAACGGAGCACCAAACGCCATTGAAATTTTGGGCTACAATCCACCAAAACATATCCTCCAACAAAAAGCAGCACTCTCTATCAAAATAAAGCCTCAGGTTTATTATGCACTTCATCAACTTTTACTAGAGAGTGAACTAAAAATGAAAACAAGTCATATTGATAAAAGTTCCATTCTATTTTCCACCTTAATTAGATTACAAAAACTTATTTGACATTTTTTTTAAAAAAATAGTGTATAATTGCACTATGAATAATTATACAGAAATATTAAGAGCACATAATCTAAAAGCAACTCCACAACGTATCGAGATAGCTAATGCTCTGCATACAGATGGGCATATTACTATTGATAACCTGTACGATAGACTTAAACAAAAATTTAACTCTATTTCACTCGCTACTATCTATAAAAACATCAACATTATGATGGATGCTTCTTTTATACAAGAGGTAAAAATCCCTCACGCAAAGTCTGTCTATGAGCTTACAAAAGAAGCTCATTCCCATCTTGTTTGTGATAAGTGTGGTGCTGTAGAAGATATTACAATCAATCTCTCAAGTTGTTTGGAAGAGGTTTCGCAACATACTCGCTTTAACGTACAAAAAACCAATCTCGTTCTTACTGGTATCTGTCAACACTGTCAACAATAAATCCCTCTACTCTTTTTAAAAACAACAAAATATTTTTAAAAAGAGTAAATCTATCTATAAAAAGTAGTTTTTCAGCACTCTTATACTATACTTTCACCATTATTTCTCCATATTAAGGAATACCAATGCGTGGTTATAAGATTTTTGCTGGAAGTGCCAGTGTTGATTTTGCAAAAGAGATTTGTAGTATTTTAGATGTACCATTGGCAAAAGCTGATGTGAAAAAATTTAGTGACGGTGAAATCTCTGTTCAAATAGCAGAGAGTGTACGTGGTCGTGACGTATTCATAGTTCAATCAACAGGAGCACCATCCAATGACAACCTGATGGAACTTTTAATTATGACAGATGCACTAAAACGCTCAAGTGCACAAAGCATTACAGCAGTTGTTCCTTACTATGGGTATGCAAGACAAGACAGAAAAGCAGCACCTCGTGTGCCTATTACTGCAAAACTTGTTGCAAATCTTTATGAAACAGCAGGTATTGACAGAGTTGTAACCATTGATCTTCATGCTGGACAAATTCAAGGATTTTTTGATATTCCAGTTGATAACCTTTATGGAAGTATCACGTTTGAGCAGTATATCAAAAGTAAAAACCTCAAAAATCCTATCATCGCTTCTCCAGATATAGGAGGTGTTGCCCGTGCACGTTACTTTGCAAAAAGAATGGGTCTTGAGATGGTTATCGTTGATAAACGTCGTGAAAAAGCAAATGAGAGTGAAGTGATGAATATCATCGGTGATGTTGCAGGTCATGATGTCATTATGATAGATGATATGGTCGATACTGCTGGTACAATGGTAAAAGCGGCAACGGCACTTAAAAATAACGGTGCAACAAGCGTTATGGCATGTGCTACTCATGGAGTACTCAGTGGAAAAGCTTATGAAAACCTTGAAAATGGTGAACTTGATGAACTCATCATCACCAATACACTTGAATCAAAACCGTGTAAAAAGATTAAAATACTCACAGTAGCACCTCTGTTTGCAGAGGTTATCCGTCGTGTTTACCACAATGAAAGTGTAAATTCATTATTTGCATAAAAAGAGGAACAATTTGAAAAACATTAGAAACTTTTCTATCATAGCGCATATCGACCATGGCAAATCAACACTCGCTGATAGAATCATACAAGAGTGTGGTTCTGTAAGTGAGCGTGAAATGAGTAGCCAAATGATGGATACTATGGATATAGAACAAGAGCGTGGTATCACCATTAAAGCACAATCGGTTCGTCTTGATTATGTCAAAGATGGCGAGCACTACATCCTCAATCTCATCGACACTCCAGGCCACGTTGACTTTTCATACGAAGTGAGTAAATCACTCGCTTCTAGTGATGGTGCTCTTTTGATTGTGGATGCTGCACAGGGTGTTGAAGCACAAACTATTGCAAATGTTTATTTGGCGCTTGATAATGATTTGGAGCTTATCCCTGTTATTAATAAAATCGACCTCCCAGCAGCAGAACCTGAAAGGGTTGCAGAAGAGATAGAAACTTCTATTGGGATTGATGCAACAGATGCCGTGTTAGTGAGTGCAAAAACGGGTGTTGGGATTCGTGAGCTTATCGATGCGATTGTAGAGAGAGTTCCAGAACCTCAGGGTGATCCTGCTGCCCCGACAAAAGCCATCATTTATGATTCTTGGTTTGACCAGTATCTTGGAGCATTGGCACTTGTGCGTGTTTTTGATGGAGAGATAAAGAAAAATCAAACTATCAAACTTATGAGTAATAACGAAGAGCATCAAGTGCTAGATCTTATGTATCCACACCCACTCAAAAAGATTAAAACACAAGCGATTAAAAGTGGAGAGATTGGCATTGTCGTTCTTGGTCTTAAAGAGGTGAGTGTTGTTAATGTTGGTGATACTATTACAGATGCTAAAAATCCTTGTGCTGAGCCAGTTGGTGAGTATGAACCTGCAAAACCTTTTGTATTTGCAGGTCTCTATCCCATAGATACAGACAAATTTGAAGATCTACGTGAAGCACTTGAAAAGCTTAAACTCAATGATTCTTCACTCTCCTATGAACCTGAAACATCCATAGCACTTGGTTTTGGTTTCAGAGTTGGATTTTTGGGAATGCTTCATATGGAAGTGGTCAAAGAGCGTTTAGAGAGAGAATTTGGACTTGATCTTATCGCAACCGCACCTTCTGTTGTCTATCATGTATATTTAACAGATGGTACAATGGTTGAAGTACAAAATCCGAGTGAACTCCCTGAAGTACAAAAGATAGAACGCATTGAAGAACCTTATGTCAAAGCAACCGTGATTACACCAAGTGAATTTCTTGGAAATATTATGAATCTTTTAGTATCTAAACGTGGTATTCAAAGTAAAATGACATATCTTAACGAAGAGCGTGTTATGCTTGAGTATGAACTTCCAATGAATGAGATTGTTGTAGATTTTTACGACAAACTCAAATCAATCTCCAAAGGGTATGCAAGTTTTGACTATGAACCTAGCGGATTTAAACAGGGTGATTTGGTAAAACTTGATGTACGTGTTGCTGGTGAAGTGGTTGATGCACTCAGTATCATTGTCCCTCGTAGTGCAGCAGTAAGCAGGGGGCGTGCTCTTGTTAAAAATATGAAAGAGATTATCCCAAGACAACTTTTTGAAGTTGCTGTACAGGCTTCACTTGGCAACCAGATTATTGCGCGTGAAACTGTTAAATCTATGGGAAAAAATGTAACTGCCAAATGTTATGGTGGTGATATTACCCGTAAACGAAAACTTTTAGAGAAACAAAAAGCTGGTAAAAAACGTATGAAAGCGATAGGGAAAGTACAACTTCCGCAAGAAGCCTTTATGTCTGTGTTAAAAATGGACTAACACGCAACGATGAAGTGCCTGTTATGTGAGAGTTTTTCACTCTTGCATATTTGCACACATTGCCAAAAAACTTTTTTACAACCCTCTCTTTACGAAAGAACACTTCCAAATGGCATTAAAGTATATTCTTTTTATAAATATGAAGATATAAAACCTCTTCTTTTTACCAAACATACACATCTTGGATTTTATATTTATACTCTTTTAGCACGTAACTCATTCACACCTTTTGCACATCAATTACAAACAGAGCAATATTTTATATCCCTTGGGATTGATGACAATGTCAAAAGTGGTTATTCCCATACTGCTATTTTAAACAAAGCACTCCAAACATCCCATATACGACCACTCTTTCATAAACTACGTGCTACAAACACCATCTCTTATTCAGGAAAAACAAAACTTTTTCGACAACAAAATCCAAGAGAGTTC
>JAMOSN010000022.1 GCA_027068455.1 Sulfurimonas sp. | reverse complement strand
ATTGACATAACTAACAAGTGCCAAAAGTAAAAAGAAGGTTGGAAAAGTTAAAAATAAATCTATAATCACAACAAAACCTTTATCGACTATACCTCTGTAATAGCCAGCGATTGTACCAAAAAGCAGTCCTATCATAGAAGCGATAAAGGCACTTCCAATCCCTATGCTTAAAGAGATTTTACCCCCTTCTATAAGGCGTGCAAGTATATCTCTGCCTAACCTGTCTGTTCCCAAAGGGTATTGCCATGATGGGGGAAGTAAAACAGCATGGCTATCTAACATAAAAGGATCTGTAGTATAAATATATCCACCAAAAAATGAAAAGAAAAATACAGCTATAAAAATACCAATACTAACTTTTGGCATTATATTACTGTTTAATCCCCAAAAGTGTCTGCATCATCTGATCAATGGTAGTGATTACTTTGGCAGCAGCACCATAAGATGTTTGGTACTTTATAAGATTTGTCATCTCTTCATCTATACTTACTTTGGAAATCGAATTATATTCCAGTTCTATAGCGTTAAACTGAGTATTGACAGTTTCGTTGCGTGTTATGGCGGTATTTGTTGCTATACCCACATAGGTTGCTGTCATATCAAACATATCATACAATGTCGTATCGTATGTGTTGCTACCTGCTTGAAATTGATAATGTTCAAACTGCTGTTGCACCATATCCAATGCTATTCTATTGTCACCTGTTGTAGAAGCGTAACCTGCATGAAGCAATGTAGGGTTTTGTTTATAGCCAAACTTCAAATCTACATTTTGAGCATTATCACCATCAAAATATCTTCCAAGTCCTAAAGCTCCTGCAAAATTTGTTCCTGAAGCAAACTCATTTGCATCATTGATTTTGTCTTCAAGTGAAAAAGTATATCCTTGAGATTTTGCATCATCATTAAGAGCAAACTCCACAACCTTTATACCATTGGATGCAGTTTGATAATTAAAAACCATCAAATCATCTACATCATTACCCGCATTAGAGTCATCATTATCATCTTTATTGGCAAGCATTTGCCCCTCTATAGAATTTGAACCAGCCACTCCATTAAGAGAGGTACCAATGTCTATGGTTATGTTTCTGCGTGCTGTTTCATTGCCATCTATATCGTAAATAACAACATCAAAAGAACCCTCTTTTACATTCAAGCCACTTGTAAGCAAAGATGTTGCACCATCTATGGTGAGTGGATTGGATTCCATCCTTTGGGTTGCACCTTGCGCATAGAGGTTATTGGTAGCTTCTATAAGTCCAGTTGCGAATGCGTTTAAATCAGCAAGTGTATTTTGTAAAATCCCATCAGTTGGCATCCCTGTGGTTGTATCTATCGCACCACCTCGAAGAGCAAAGATTGCTCCTATTTTTCCGTTGTTTATCTCCTCTTCTAAAGGCATCAAAACACCATCTTGTCTCTCATAGGAGAGTTCATAAAAACCTGAAGCATTGTTTTCTTTTGAAATTTTTAGAGGATGTACTGTGGAACCATCTACTATGTTATATCCATTGACACTCAGTGTGTAACTACCACTTCGTATATTTGCGTGTCCATCTATTGCGATATTTGCACTGAGTTGACCTTGATTGACCTCAGCACCGATAAGTCTTGAGAGATCTTTTTCCAATACATTACGTTTATCACGTAAATCACTCGCCATATACATACCACCAGCTTCAGCAGTATCTATAGCTTTATTTAAATCAGCCAACTGTGTTGCCAACTCATTGACCTGATTTACATTAACTTCAAGTTGTTTATTTACTTCCATTTGCAAATCAGAAACCTGAGAATAAGTCTGTCGTATATGCTGTGTCAATGTTTCTGTCTGTTTTGCCAATGCAACCTTAATAGAATCATTGTTAGGGTTATCTGCAAATGTTTGCCACATATTATAAAACTCAGACAAATCCGCTTTTATACCAACACCATCTATATCTGGAAAATATGTTGTAAGTTCTTCTAATGTCTGGCGTTCAAATTCGCTGTATTCTTTATCTGCTGAAACCCCTCTGTATCTGTCAAATACAAAGTTATCAAATACACGAGCGATATCTGCTACTGCAACACCATTGCCGATTTGACCGTTTCCCATCTGAACAGGTAAAGCAGGTGATGTCATCACTCTTTGACGGCTATACCCTTCTGTTTCTGCATTTGAGATATTATGACCTGTAGTATTGATACCAACCTGTGCAGCACTTAATCCACTGTAACCAATATTTAAACTATTAAGTATTGAAGGCATATTATACTCTCACTTCCAAAAAAGATGGTTCTTTTGAAGCTATCTTTTGATAGCCCTGCATCTCAGTAGGCACCACTTTTTCTAAAAATTCATTGTACAAATTACTCACAACAAGTACAAGTTTTGCATACTCTTGATTCACATCTTTTAACTTCTCTAACTCTACTTTCAAGTCACTCAGCAACTGGTGTTGTTGTTCATTAAGCAGTTCAGGCAGAGCAACATCTGGATTTGCTTTCATCAAACCTGAAATAGTATGATCAATCATCGCTTTTTTTGCTTCAAAACTTTTAAGTTTTTCATCTTTGAGTGAAAGTCTCTCAAACTGAGGGTCATGGTGTGCCTGTTTGATATCTACAATATCCTCTTGTGTCATTTGTATTAAATCTTGTAAATCTTTTAAAGCATTTTGTAAATGGTAAGACAACATCTCACACCCCCTCATTTATAGTAACGAATCACATCAATTCATCAGCCATTTTCTGTGCTAATTTTGATAAATCGAGTTTATATTCTCCTGCTTCTATAGCAGCTTTTAACTGTTCAACTTTCGTTGCACCATCCTCTTTTGTACTTACACTTGCATTAGGTTTTATTGTTTTTGTATTATCAGCATTATTTGTATATGCCATTCTTGCCATTGAGCTATTTAGTTGCGAAATCATCATTCATCCTTTAGTTTCACATTACGATACAGCCATATCGACACAATACAAAAAATTTTTACCTTTTTTGCGATAAATACTCATACAACATTTGTGAAAACCCAAAACTTCCTGCACTCGCTTTTGAGAGCTCTTCTCTGTACATCGATTTATATATTTTATCTCCTGGATCTTTTTGTGATGAGAAAATATTATTTTCATCTTTCATCGCATTATCCATTAACATTTTGACAATAACAGCTTCAAAAGCATCTGTCTGTTCTCTTAAAGCTTTATCTTCTGCATTTTTATCAACTCTAGGCAAAGCTTTATTTATCTCTAGCATACTAGCTTGCGTGTTGATACTCTTTAAACCAAAATCCATTACATCACCTTTAATTCAGCAGAGATACTACCAGCACTTTTCATCGCTTCTAAAATAGAGATTATCTCTTTAGGGGTAGCACCGAGCTTTTGTAAACTACGTACAAGATTGGCAACCGTTGTTGTTCCTTTTTTTGTATATACTTCACTCTCATTTAAACCTATGACAAGATTTTTATCAACTTCCATTGAACCTTCTGGTTTTGATAGAGTTTGCTGTTCTACTATTTTTATGGTTATATCACCTTGTGTCAAAACAACAGGCTTTAGCTCTATATCTACTCCAGCAACTATAGTTCCTGTTCTTTCATTAATGATAATTTTGTTTTTTGGAACATAATTCATATCTATCTCTTGAACCTCAGCCAAAAACTCTATCATAGAGCGGTTTTTGGGACGTTGGAGTCTTATACTTCGAGAGTCCAATGCAACAGCTACTTGCGTGTTATAGTAGCCATTTATAGCTTTTTGTACAGCTACAGCATTTTTAAATCCTGCTTCTTTTAAAGAAAGCGTTGCATAATCCTGATGAAACAGATCAATATTGATCTCTCTTTCGATAAAACCACCATTAAAAACAACACCCGTTGTCGGATGAGATTCACTTCCTGCACCTCTTTCATTACGTCCACCTATACTGATAGAACCCTGAGCCAAAGCGTAGATTTTCCCATCCACCCCTTTAAGCGGTGTCATAAGAAGTGTTCCACCCTCAAGACTTTTAGCATCACCGATAGAAGAGACCACAACATCAAACTTATCACCCTGACGGGCAAAAGGTTTCATCGTTGCAGTCACTACAACAGCAGCAACGTTTTTCGATTTTATATCAATAGGTTTCATATCTATATTCATCGCTTTAAGCATATTTGAAATCGATTGCAGTGTAAATTTTGAAGTGGTACCATCACCTGTTTTTTTCAAACCAACAACTAAAGAGTAGCCAATAATCTGGTTCTCCCGAACACCAACAATGTTTGAAACATCATTGATCTTTGTTGCGTAGAGTGATGAGAAAAAAAGTAGTAATGTAAAAATATATTTCATCGCTGTTCCTTGTATAACTACAAAGAAATTAGCAATTTTTATTCCATATTTTCACTTTGAAGGTAAGTAAGTGAGGTTTTGCCAAACTTTTTTGTTTTGAGAGTGCTATATGAACCAATGTTCTGCGGAATTTTCAAAGAGCTCATATGCTCTATAATAATCATTCTAACTCTCTCTTGTGGGAGTTTTTTAATAAGAGCTATCATCTTTTCATAGATATCTTCCATCCCCTCTCGTATGCTAAAAGGTGGGTCAATATAAATATAGGCATCCTCTTTGTTGCGTGTTAGACGAGAGATAACCTCATTGATAGTAACAAAACTGTCTCCACTTATTACTTCACAAGAAGATGGATCTGTTAAAGCGATATTTTGCTTAAGAACACGCAACGCATCTTTGTCTTTTTCCATAAAATATATCTTTTTTGCCCCTCGACTAAGTGCTTCTAAACCGATAGAGCCACTTCCTGAAAAAACCTCTACAAAAACAGCATCCACTATATCAAACTGTAAGGTATTAAAAAAAGATTCCAACACAATCGCTTTAGAGCTGCGTGTTGTTGTTTTAGAAGGCAATATCAATGTTTTGCCTTTATATTTGCCTGCAATGATTTTTTTTGTCAGTTTTTTATTATTTTTCATACACTTCTCTTATCGCTTGTAATACATTTTTTTTGTATTGTTGTGTTAAAAGTTCAATCTTTTCTTCTAAAAGTTTCAACCGCTCATCTTTTGCAATAATGGGTTGCGTGTTTGATTGAGAAGATTCATTTTGATAAAGTTTGTTGTAATGTTTTTGAAGTGCCAAAATCAACTCTGACTTTGAAAACGGTTTTTGTAAATGAGCATGTTTGTCAGAAGCGATATAAAAACAACGCTTATCCTCCAAACAAGGTTCATCCCTTATGATAATGTCACTTTTTTTTGCTGCACTCAAATATTTTGAGAGAAAGAGTTCTAACGATTTTTGTAACAAAGGTGAGTGACACTCTATAGCAATTTTCATCCTAAGCCTTTAAATAATATTGTAGTGAATAAGCCAGATCTTCATCTATATCCTCCAAGCTTATCAACCATTGTAAATATCCCCTATCACGCATACTAATCTCTTCAATATAACAATTATTATATTTACCAAAAGAAAACTTCTCCAACAATACAGGAGAAACACTCAGTTGTGCAAGTGTATCTTGTGGAACAAGTTCTGCAAGGTATTCATAAAGTAATGATAGTTTTACAACATCATCTCTACTATGACAGTTTACTTCATAGGGTTGCTCTTTGTAGAGTTTACACTCATACCATAAAAAATCAAGTGCATATGATTCACACTCTTTGATGAGATGCTTTGCAACCCTTTTTGTATCTATAATGATACCCTCAAAGAAAAAACCGTGCGATGATAACATATCGATAATAAACTTCGCATTATGCACAACAAGTGTTGTCTCTTGCGTGTTGTATTTTTGTAAAAGCGCAAAAATCTCACCCTCTTGAAATCTTCCTTTGTCAGCAATCATCTCATTGGTGATATGATGAATGCTTGAAGCTTTTGGTGTTATCTTTTTACCTTCATTATAAAGCTCATAGTGTTGCGTGTTAGATTCTATAAGCCCACATGAGCAAATTTTATCTTCACTACTAACACCTGTTGTTTCAATATCTAAAAATAAGGTCATGTAGTTTTTAAACTCTCTAGCATCCCGTTATAATGTTCCAATGTCAAAAAACTCTTTTCGAAACGGTAACGCAATACAAACTCTACCACTTTGTTTTTTAACGTATCCTCTACATTTTCTACTCTGCCAAAATATGCAAGTGATATATTTTTAGACTTTTTTAAAGCCTCTTTGTCATAGCTGATGGCAAGTATTTGTAAATACTTCCCTTTCTTTATCTCACCAAGGCTCTCAGCAAGCAAAGAAACACCAGAAAGATTGATAGCTTTAAATGCAAAAAGTTCTTCAAAAGTATAAACTTTTTGATCTATATGTAACTCTTTGTATAAAACACGCAACTCTATAAGGTTTTGTTTGCGTGTTACTTCATAAGATGATATTTTATTTGTTAGATTTTTTAATCTATCTAGTGCTGAACTCATAAATTGAATTATAACAAAAATTTTAGATATAATACTAAGAAAATAAAGAAGCGTATGGACTATTTAAAAATAAAAGGCACAAAAGCCCTTGGTGGCACCATTGACATCTCTGGTGCAAAAAATGCGTCACTCCCTTTGATAGCTATGACAATACTGGCGAAGAATAAAGTTAACATCTCCAATCTTCCCCATGTTGTTGATATTAAAACCCTGCTAAAACTTCTTGCAAATTTGGGTGCACATTGTACATTTTTAGATGATAAAACCATTGTAGATACAAGTAGCATTACCAACACAAAAGCAACCTATGACATTGTAAAAACTATGCGTGCTTCTATCTTGGTACTTGGACCGATTTTAGCACGTTTTGGACATTGTGAAGTTTCCCTTCCTGGCGGATGTGCCATCGGACAGCGTCCTATTGATCTACACTTAAAAGCCTTGGAACAAATGGGTGCACGTATAGAGATTCGAGCAGGTTATATTGAAGCAACTGCTCCAAATGGACTTCAAGGTGGAGAGATCATCTTTGATAAAATCACAGTAACAGGAACTGCCAATGTTGTTATGGCAGCAGCACTTGCCCATGGCGAGACCACAATCATCAATGCTGCACGTGAACCTGAAGTGGTACAACTTTGTGAAGTACTTCAAAACAGCGGCATAGAGATAGAAGGGATTGGTACTGCTGTTTTAAAGATACAAGGAACAGCTGGAGAGCTTATTGATATAAAAGATTTCAGTATCATTCCAGATAGAATCGAAGCAGGAACCTATCTGTGTGCTGGTGCGATAACCAAATCAACACTCACACTTACCAATGTTGAAGCTAAACATCTCGGTGCCGTTTTAGCCAAACTTGAAGAGATGGGAAACAGTTTTACAATCACGGACACCACTATAACCATCCATCCAGCCAAGATCATCAAACCTGTTCGTATAGTCACACAAGAGTATCCAGCTTTCCCAACAGATATGCAGGCACAATTTATGGCTTTGGCAACACAGGCTGATGGTGTTTCCATCATAGAAGAAAAACTGTTTGAAAACCGTTTTATGCATGTGAGTGAACTCCAAAGAATGGGTGCAGATATAACGCTCAATGGACATACTGCAACAGTTAATGGCGTAACACAACTGAGTGGAACTGATGTAATGGCTACAGATTTACGAGCATCTTCTGCACTTGTTTTGGCAGGGCTTATTGCAGAGGGGGAAACAAATGTACACCGCATCTATCATTTAGACAGAGGATACGATGCACTGGAGAAAAAGCTCCAAGAGGTTGGAGCTGATATACAAAGACTCAAAGAGTAGCAAAAAAAGCTAATTCTCTTCAAAAATAATCATCTCATAAATCCCTTTTTTTGTTACAAGGGATTTTTCAGGAGCTACTGAGTGTGCATTTTTAGCTGCTTCAACCTGATGTCGAAGTTCTGCAATCTCACGCTCCATTGCATCAACATTCTCTTTCAAGCGTAATATAATATCTACACCAGCAAGATTAACACCAAGTTCACGTGTTAAACGTAAAATGAGTTTAATACGATCAATATCTCTTTGAGAATAAAGTCTTATCCTCCCATCAGAACGTGATGGGTTAATAAGATTTTCCCTTTCATACTGACGTAATGTCTGAGGGTGAATATCTAAAATTTTAGCAACAATGCTAATGAGATATACAGGTTCATCATAATGGTGCATCTTCTATCTCCTTAAATACTTTTTGGAAGTTTTTCTTTCATCATCTCTACTAAATCACTATCTAACTCTTCCACTTTTGGTAAAATTATATTTGCTTTTAGATACAAATCTCCACGCTCTTTTGTCTTACGATTCATCACACCCATCCCTTTGACACGAAAACGTTGTCCATTTTTCGTATTTTGCGGGATTTTGAGTTTTATCTCTTTTTCAAGTGTTTGTACCGTAATTTTATCACCAAAGAGTGCTGCATAGAGTGGTACATCTATCGTTTTTACTAAATCATCCCCTTCTCTTTCATACTCTGGAGATGGTGCAACTGTTATTTTTAAAAACAAATCACCTACGCGACCATTTTGTGCATGACCTTTACCTTTGACACGCATCTTCTCACCAGTTTTTACACCAGCTGGTATTTTAATATCAAAACGCTCCCCATTGACACTAACAGAGTGGCTTCCACCAAGAGCTGCTACTGCAAACGGGATAGTTACATTTGTTTCAATATCAAGGTTTGGCTCTTGGTAGTGTTGTTGTCCCCCACCAAAGCCGCCAAAGCCACCGTCAAAACCTCCAGAGGAGTATGTTCTACGGCTTCCACCAGCTCCACCGCTGCTAAAACCACCAAAACCTCCTCCACCTGAGAACATTTGACGAAGAATCTCATCAAGGTCAACATTGCCACCTTGTGCCTGTGAAAAGTCATGGAAATTTTGACCACCAAACATCGCATCACCGTACATGTCGTACTGCTCTTTTTTCTCTTTGTCACTCAGAATCTCATAAGCAGCATTAATCTCTTTAAATTTCTCTTCACATTCTGCTTCTTTACAAATATCTGGGTGATATTTTCTTGCTAATTTTCTATATGCTTTTTTAATTTCTGATTCACTTGCATTTTGTGAAACTTCTAATGTATCGTATAATGATTTACTCATATTGCTATCCTATTATTTAAATATTTTATTATAAATTGATTTATTTAAGCGCAATTATAGCATAAGAGTTGAGTGTATGTCAATCAAGTTTAAACAAAAAAAATATGGAGAAGAAAATAGCGATGCATCTCCTGCGTCGCTATTTTGTTTAATGTAAGAAGTGGCGTACTTCTGAGAAGTAAAGGCTCATACCATGCTCATCAGCAGCTTCTATTACTTCATCATCACGGATAGACCCACCAGGCTCGATCACATTTTTAACACCAGCTGCAGCTGCAGCGTCAATTGAGTCTCTAAATGGGAAGAATGCCTCAGATGCAAGCGCTGCACCTGTAACATCTAGACCCATCTCTTTTGCTTTTTTAAGCGCACACTGTGCAGCATCCACACGGCTTGTCATACCCATACCAACAGCTACCATCGCCGCATCTTTTACGTAAACAACACAGTTGGATTTTGTAAGACTTGCAACTTTGTACGCAATCTCCAAGTCTTTCATCTCTGCTGCACTTGCTGCATTTTTAGAAACAAGTTTTGCATTTTTGACTTCATCATCATTGACTTTGTCAGCATCTTGGAAAACAAATCCGCCATCGATGTGTTTGAAATCTTTTTTATCATTTGCAAGAACAAGCTTATCACTTCCCATCTCAAAAAGCTTGATACGCTTCTTCGCAGCAAATACCTCCTGAGCTTCTTCAGTGATGCGACCTGCGATAACAACTTCCAAGAAAATCTCATTCATCTTAAGAGCCAGTTCTTTGTTTACAACACCATTTACTGCTACAACACCACCAAATGCAGAAACAGGGTCACACTTGAGTGCTTCTGTATAAGCATCTATCAAATTGTCACGAATAGCAAATCCACAAGGGTTTCCATGTTTTGTGATACATACAGCATTATCATCACCAAAAGCCGCGGCAATTTTTATAGCACCGTTTAGGTCATTGAGGTTGTTAAAACTTGCTTCACCTTTGAGTGTTTTAAAATTGTTGCTAAAGTGCTTGTCAAACTCATATAATGCACCTTTTTGATGTGGGTTCTCACCATAGCGAGTATCCATAACTTTCTCACCTACAATAAACTGCTTTTCACCAAATCCTTCGTTAAAACGCTCGTTCATATAGTTTGCTATCATGCTGTCATACGCAGCAGTATGCTCATACGCTTTTATCATATAGCCACGTCTAAACTCTTTTGTATTTTTCTCATTTTCAATTGCATCAATAACTTCAGCATAATCTTCAACATTGGTAACAATGATTACAGAATCGAAGTTTTTTGCAGCTGAGCGAACCATTGCAGGACCACCGATGTCGATATTTTCAATAATCTCATCAAAATCATCAGTCTTCTCGATTGTCGCTTTAAACGGGTAAAGATTGACACAAACAAGGTCAATCGCTTCAACACCAAGCTCTTTTGCCTGATCTAAGTGAGACTGTTTGTCACGACGATGTAAAATCCCACCATGTACGTAAGGATTAAGCGTCTTTACACGCCCCTCAAAACACTCAGGAAACTTTGTTACTTCATCTATCTCAATAGCTTCAACTTCATTTTCACGAAGCAGTTTATATGTTCCACCTGTTGAAATAATCTCATAACCGTTTTTTACTAGTGATTTACAAAAATCAACCACACCTGTTTTGTCACTTACACTGACCAATGCTCTTTTTTTCATCTCAAGCCTTACATTAAAATATTGGCGCATTTTATCTAAATTGAGTTTAGAAGATGGTAAACTTAAAAAAACTATTGAAAAGGTTTCATATGAACAATATTGCGATTCTATGTTCAGGGGGAGATGTCTCAGGAATGAATCCAGCCATAAAACACTTTGTAGAGTACTCTTTACAAAAAGGGCTAACCCCTTATTTTATATATGACGGATATGAAGGGCTTATTGATGGTAGTATAAAAAAGGCTAGCTATCAGGATGTTGCAGGGATTATAACCCGTGGTGGAACCATCATTGGCAGTGCACGAAGCCAAAGATTTAAAGATGCAAGTTACAGAAAACAGGCAAAGGATAATTTGGATAAATACAATATAGATAAGCTGGTTATTTTGGGAGGGGATGGTTCCTTTAAAGGGATGGATATTTTTTATAAAGAACACGCAACTGCTTTTTGTGGTATCCCATCAACGATAGATAATGATATTAATAAAACCAACTATTGTTTAGGAGTTGATACGGCATTAAATGTTATTAAAAATGCTATTGATTCCATTCGTGATACTGCTTCATCTTTTAAGAGAGCATTTGTAATCGAAACTATGGGTAGAGAGTGTGGTTATTTGGCACTTGCATCCTATTTGACATCAGGTGCTGAGATGTGTCTTATACCTGAAATACCATACAATCTTCAAGCTTTTGAACAGAGTTTCATTGGGCAGATTCAAAATGGACGACGTTACTTTATCGCTATAGTTGCAGAGGGCGTAAAACAAGATTCTCAAGAGATTGCCAAATGGTTTGAAGAAACCATTGGTATAGAATCCAGAGTAAGTATCTTGGGTCATATACAAAGAGGGGGTAACCCTAGTGTTTACGACAGGCTTATGGCATATAAATTTATCACCTATGCCATTGATGGTTTACTCCAAAACAAACAAGAAAGTGTTGTTTGCTTTAATGAAAGTGGTTTTAACTACGAATCAATCGAAGAGGTAGTAAAACCTTATAAACTCGATGAGAAACTTTTAAGCTGCCTTATGGAGAATCAAAATGTACAAGCTTAATTATTTTGTACCACCTGAAGCAAAAGAAAAAACAAAGAAGGCTCTTTTTAATATTGGTGTGGGTAAATTTCAAAACTATGAATCTTGCTCTTTTGAAATCTTAGGTTATGGACAGTTTAAACCCATAGGTGATGCAAATCCTTACATAGGAGAAATAAACAAAGTTGAAAAAGTTCAAGAGTATAAAGTAGAGATGATTTGTGAAGATGCTCTTATACAAAAAGCGATAGAGGTTTTAAAAGAAAGCCACCCCTATGAAGAGGTAGCCTATGAGGTGATAAAACTAGAAGATTTCTAAAAATCACCTTTTGCAGCACGAGCTGGAATCTCTTCCATAGCAGTTTTTACTTGTGTTGCTAGCTCTAGCATCTCTTTTGGTAATGGATAACCACCATGAATTGCTAAAGTCAAGTCCATTGTAATTAGGTATCTATCACCATTGCCATACTCTACCAACATAATTCTACATGGCATAAACCCACCAAAGTATCTTGAGTGATTGAGGAATTTTTTAGCGATATAAAGACTACAAAGAGAAACGTTTTCAACAAACTTCACTTCATCTGGTTTTGCATCAGGGATAGTAAACATTTTAGTGTCCCCTACAATTCTCATATTATACTCTTCTGCAAGTGCTTTGATTGAATCAATCACATCTTCATTTTCAACATCTTCAGCAACTTTATACTCTTTCATCATCGCACGTGCTGGATCACCATTTTCTACAACAGATGTAAACATCTCATCATATGCTTTCATAGCACCATCATCAAGTTTATGTTGCCCAGTTACTGCTGTCCATCCCATATGCATTGTTGAACATCCACTAGCAAAAAATGCTAAGCCTAAAGCCATTAAAGCTGTCATAATACTTTTTTTCATTTAAGTCCTTTTATCTAAAATCTGTGAGATTATACACTTATTAATATAAAAATTTATTAAGTTTTTAAATTATATTTTATTATACTAACAATTAATTTTTTCTATATATTAGAAATCACCTTTAGCTGCACGCTCTGGAATTTCAATCATTGCTTTTTGTACTTTTGTTGCAAGTTCCAACATTTTTGGAGGGAGTGGAGCACCACCATGAATAGCAAGTTCAAGATCCATAGTTACTAAATGTCTCTCGCCATTTCCATACTCTACTAACATAATTCTACACGGCATAAATCCACCAAAGAAACGTGAATGATTTAAGAATACTTTTGCAATATGTAAAGAACATAACGAAAAAATTCTTGCGTGTTTTACCTCATTTGGTTTTGCATCCTCCTTGTTAAACATTTTTACATCACCAGTAATACGCATATTGTACTCTTCAGCCAATGCTTTGATAGATTCTGCCACATCTTCATTCTCTACATCTTCTGCAACAACAAAATCTTTCATCATCGCTTCAGCTGGATCACCTGTTTCAATAACCTTTGTAAACATATTCATATAAGCTGGCATCGCTCCACTGTCTAATCCCATAGCACCTTGCATCATACCACCGAACTTACCATACATTACAACCATTGCTACTAATGCAACACCACCAATAAAAGCTAGAATATTCTTAACCATCTGTTTCCTTTTGTTCAAATATCGGAATGATTATACTACTATTGTGATAAAATTAAATTGATTTTTTAAATTATAATTTCTTATACTAATTATAATTTTTTTGAAAGGATTAAAAAAGAAGCGGCATCAAAACCACTTCTTAGGAGAGGGGAGGAAGATTAGAGATCTTGTTCTACAACTTCTTTAAAAGTGTTAAAGTAGTTATCTTGAAGTTGTTGCATACTCATACTGACGTTATTGATGCTTACTTTGTCTCCACCGATAACACCGATTTTTTCACATGCAAGACCATTTAACATCGCTTCAAAAGCTTCTGCGTTCTCAGGTTTTACTTCTACGATAGCACGACTCATTGATTCAGCAAAAATATCTCTTTGATCTTGTACTGTCATTTGTACATCACAACCAAGTCCACTTGTTGCAGCCATCTTTGCAAGAGCGATTGCCACACCACCACTACTTGCATCTTTAGCACACTCCAAAAGATGTTTTTTATTTGCTTCAATAACCAAATCCCATAATGCAAGCTCTTTTTTGTAATCAACCTCAGGAAGTTTTCCAGCAACCACACCACAAATCTCTTTCATATAGAGTGAACCACCAAATTCACTTTTACTCTCACCTACCAAATAAAGAAGATTTCCCTCTTTTTGAAAGTTTGACATCAATACGTTATCTTGATCATCATTTACACCGACAGTAGCAATTGATGGTGTAGGAAAAACACTCACTCCATTTGTTTCATTATAAAGTGAAACATTTCCACCGATAACTGGAGTTGTAAGCTCACTACAAGCTTCCTTAATCCCTTCACACCCTTGACCAAACTGCCACATAACTTCTGGATTTTCAGGATTACCATAATTTAGACAGTCAGTAATAGCTAAAGGTCTTGCTCCACTCATCGCTACATTACGTCCACTCTCAATAACTGCAGCAGCGCCACCACCACGAGGGTCGATGTAACAGTAACGGACATTACAGTCAGCAGACATTGCCAAAGCTTTGCCATTCTCTTTTACACGGATTACAGAAGCATCAAGTTCTCCACCCTTTTTGACTGTATTTGTTTGTACCATAGAATCGTATTGTGTGTATATCCACGATTTATCAACCACTTCCATAGATTTGGTTAGTTTTTCAAAAGCTTCTTGATTTTCGACAGTTGGAAAGTCATTGATTGATATATCTTTAATAAGATCAAGATATTGAGGCTTTTTCATCGGACGATTCAGTTCTGGAGCTTCTTCACTTACAGGATCAACTGGAACCTCAGCAACTTTTTCACCATGCCAAAAAAGTTCCATATTTCCAGTGTCAGTTACCTCACCGATAACTGCCGCATCAAGATCCCATTTCTCAAAGATTTTAATAATTTCTTCTTCTGTACCTTTTTTTGCACAAAGAAGCATACGCTCTTGAGATTCTGAGAGCATAAAGTCATACGGAGTCATATTCTCTTCACGAGCAGGAACTTTATCAAGATGCATAATCATACCACTGCCACTACGCCCTGCCATCTCAAAAGATGAAGATGTAAGCCCAGCTGCTCCCATATCTTGAATACCAACAACGTGATCAGTTTTAAAAAGCTCCAGACAAGCTTCAAGAAGCAGTTTTTCAGTAAATGGATCACCCACTTGAACAGTTGGACGAAGTGATTTAGATTCTTCTGTAAAAGAATCACTACTCATAACAGCACCACCAAGACCATCACGCCCTGTTTTTGCACCAACATATAAAACAGGATTTCCTATACCTTCTGCCTTACCATAGAAAATTTCATCACTTTTTGCAAGTCCGAGTGTAAAAGCATTTACTAGAATATTTCCATTATAACACTCATCAAAACTTGTTTCACCACCAATAGTAGGAACACCCATACAGTTACCGTACCCACCAATCCCTTCAGTTACACCACGAACAAGATAACGCTGATGCTTTGAAGTTTTATCGTCATTTAAAATATTACCAAAACGTAATGCATTGAGGTTTGCTACAGGACGTGCACCCATAGTAAATACATCACGCATAATACCACCAACACCTGTTGCTGCACCTTGATATGGTTCAATAAAACTTGGGTGATTATGACTCTCCATTTTAAAAACAGCAGCCATCCCGTCACCAATATCAATAACACCAGCATTTTCACCTGGTCCTTGAATAACCCATGGTGCTTTTGTTGGGAAACCTTTTAAATGAACTTTTGATGATTTATATGAGCAGTGCTCACTCCACATAGCAGAAAAAATTCCAAGCTCTACAAGATTTGGTTCACGCCCTAAAATCTGTTTAATATGAACATAATCTTCTTGAGATAACTTATGGTTTGCTAGTTGTGTCTCTATATCTGGTAATTGTTGGCTCACTGGTGTTATCCTATAAATTTAGTTTTTAAATGCGAATTATACCAAAACCATAGTAAAAATTGTTTTAATGGAAAGAAAAATCGTTTTGTGAGATATTTTTTTCACCCCAATCCACTAAAAACTAAATTCCATCTATTATTGATTAGTTGTTCTTGTTATAGATTTAGCACCATTTAGGTGTAAAATATTTAAAATCATACTTCTGGGCACCTCTAAAACCTTCTTTTCCAAGAGGTTTTTAAAGCACTAAGGATTGTGCAATATAACTTTTTCAAATAAATATATAAATTAATTTAACTATTTAATATAATTATTATCTATAATAAAATGTGATATCAGCTTAAAGAAAAAAGAAAAAATGCACATATTGCGATACAACCACTTAGAAGTGCATAAGGCAGTTGCGTGTTAACATGCTCTACAACATCACAATCAGCAGCAAGTGATGAG
>JAMOSN010000021.1 GCA_027068455.1 Sulfurimonas sp. | reverse complement strand
TTTGTACACAAGAGGAACATAAAGAGTTCTTACATGAGGTACCAGAGTTTGAAAAGATGCTTGTAAACTCCGATATCAAAATCTTTAAATTTTACTTTTCTGTCAGTAAAAAAGAGCAGAAAAAACGGTTTGAAAAAAGAAAAACAGATCCACTTAAACAGTACAAGCTCTCCCCTGTTGATGAAAAGTCTCAAGATTTATGGGACAAATACACCATAGCCAAATACTCTATGCTTTTAGCTTCCCATACGGACCATGCACCTTGGACTATCATCCGTTCAGACAACAAGAAAAAAGCACGTATCAATACCATCAAACATATTTTAAACAACTTTGACTATCCGAAAAAAATAGATAAAAAAAGGCTCAAAGCAGATGATACCATCAGAATCTCGGCAAATGATGAGATACGATTGATGGAGACAGAAATGACTCTTAAAAAACAAACTTCCTAAATATTGTTAAATTTTTTTCGTTATAATCTCCCTTTTAACATAGGGAGATTTCTAATAATGTTTAAAGACCTTGGCAAATTTGCATATATGATAGGACTTGGTTTAAAGTATATCAAAATATTTAAGCAAACCTATTTTCATCCATTTATCACACTCAAATATGGCTACCAACAACTTTCACTAGACAGACAGTCCTACTCAAACAAAGTGCTTGATTTTTTAAATATTGACGTTAAAATCGTAGGTGAACTTCCAAAAGAGGATAAAATTTTATATGCTATCAACCATCGTTCCCTTTTAGATATCCTTGTGATGGAACATATCTTTTCACTTGGTAAAAAAAACGGTACATGGATAGCAAAACAGGAACTCTTTGATGATCTTATCTATGGAAAGTTTTTCCAGTACAGCGGATGTATCAGTGTAGATTTGGAAAATAAACGCGGTTTACTCACATTTTTTAAAACCATAAAAAATACCTTTGCCAAAGTAGATGATATGAACCTCTACATCTTTCCAGAAGGGGAACGCTTTAAAGGTAAAGGGATTCACCGTTTCCAAAGTGGTGCAGCAAAAATAGCCAAGGCAAATAAACTCTCAGTTGTGCCTGTCTATATCAACGATGAGCTTGAAAAAGTATTTAAAAATGCACCTTATGACAACACCTATACTGTAGAGGTACACATTGGTGAAAAAACAAACCATGAAAACCTAGAAGAGAAATATCTTGCATTTTACAACGATGTCAAAGAGGGAAAACACAATGACTAAGATGAAACTAGGTGTCAACATCGACCATGTAGCAGTTTTAAGAGAAGCAAGAGAGGTAAACGACCCCGATATTTTACAGGCTCTTTATGTTGCGTGTGAAGCGGGAGCTGACCAGATAACCATTCATTTAAGAGAAGACAGACGCCACATTCAAGACATAGATGTCCAAAATATTATGATGCTCTCAAAAGTTCCCATCAATTTGGAGTGTTCTATCAACAAAGATATTTTAGCCATTGTCGCACAAAACAAACCACACCGTGCTACCTTAGTACCTGAAAAACGTCAAGAGGTTACTACAGAAGGTGGACTTGATGTTGTAGGGCTTGAAGATGAAGTACGCTATGCCATAGAGTATCTTCACGATGCCATCATCCCTGTTTCACTTTTTGTTGATCCAACTATTGAAGCGATGGAGAAGTCTAAAGAGTTGGGTGCTGAGATGGTGGAGCTTCATACGGGTCATTTTGCCAACCTTTTTGCGATGCTCAACTCCTCACTCCCCTACTCCAACCACTCTATCGAGGAGTTAGAACTTCCACGTTATGAACTCGCATCACAACTTGAAAAATCACTTCAGGAGTTAAAAATCGCTGCCAAACACGCAAAAAAACTTGGTCTTGAAGTAGCAGCTGGTCACGGTCTAAACTACCATAATGTCCATGAGATGATGAAGATTGAAGAGATTGTAGAGCTTAACATTGGACAAAGCATCATAGCACGCAGTGTATTTACAGGACTTAAAGAGGCTGTGATTGAGATGAAAAAACTCACTACAAGATGAACACGCAACCTCGCATAGCTGTCAGTGTCGGTGATTTAAATGGTGTAGGGATTGAGATAGCACTCAAAACCCATGAAGATATAAAAAAGATATGCCAACCCATCTACTGTATAAACAAACAGATGCTTACTCAAGCTGCTAAACTTTTAAACACGCAACTCCCAAACGATTTTCATCTATGTGAGGTTGATGGTGATTTTACGATTCAAGCAGGTAAAGTTGATTCACAAAGTGGTCGCTATTCTTATGACTCATTTATGAAAGCCATTAAACTATGTGAGACACAAAAAGCAGATGCCCTAGTCACAATGCCCATACATAAAGAAGCATGGATGCAAGCGGGACTTAAGTATAAAGGGCATACCGACCTGCTTCGTCAACACTTTGACAAAGAGGCTATTATGATGCTTGGATGTCCCCAAATGTTTGTAGCTCTTTATACAGAGCATATCCCCCTTGCACAGGTTCCATCTACCATACAACACGCAAGACTGATACAGTTTTTTCGTGATTTTCATGCAAGTATAGGGGATAAAAAAGTAGCTGTTTTGGGATTAAATCCACACGCAGGTGACAATGGTGTCCTGGGTGATGAAGAGAGAGAAATAGAACACGCAATAGCAACTATAAACAAAGAGATAGGCAAAGAGTTGTTTAAAGGTTGCGTTGTTCCTGATATCGCTTTTACCCCCTCTTTTAGAAAAAACTTCAACTACTTTATAGCAATGTATCATGACCAGGGTCTAGCACCTTTAAAAGCTCTTTACTTTGATGAGAGTGTCAATATCTCACTCAATCTTCCCATCATCCGTACCTCTGTCGATCACGGCACAGCTTTTGATATAGCTTACCAAAATAAAGCAAAAACATTATCATATATAAATGCCGTAAAAAGTGCTCTTAACTTCATTAAAGGAAAATAATTATCTTTTAAGTTTGCAAGTGATATAATTCTGTCAATTAAAGATAATAATTATCTTTTAAAAAAACTTAGCAAGGAAAAAAGAGATGAAAAAAACTCTACTTATCGCAGCATTTACTGCATCAACACTTATGGCGTCTTCACTTGTCCAACAAGCAAAAGATGCAGGTCTTCAAGCTATACCAGAATCACAAACTGAACTTTTAAAGCTAATCGACAATCCAAAGAACCCTATCACAAAAGCAAAGGTTGAACTTGGTAAAAAACTCTATTTCGATCCGCGTCTCTCAAAAAGTGGTCTTATCTCATGTAACACTTGTCACAACCTAAGCAAAGGTGGAGATGACGGTATGGAAGCTGCAATCGGTCATAAATGGACAGCCAATCCACACCACCTAAGCTCTCCAACAGTGTACAATGCTGTATTTAACGACAAGCAGTTTTGGGATGGTAGAAGTCCAGACTTGGAAGATCAAGCACAAGGCCCTATCCAAGCAACTCCAGAGATGGCAGCGACACCAGAACATATAGTAGCAGTAATCACATCTATGCCTGAGTATATCAAAGCATTTAAAAAAGCGTATGGAAAAGATGTAAAAATCACTTTCAAAAAAGTAGCAGATACGATAGGAACTTTTGAGCGTACACTAGTTACTCCTGCAGCGTTTGATAAGTTTATGAACGGTTGTCCTAGTGCCATGACAAAAGAGCAAAAAGAGGGTCTAAAAACTTTCATCCAGGTTGGATGTGCTTCATGTCATAATGGTGTAGGTGTTGGTGGTGGTATGGCACCAATGAATGTTACTGCTGAATATAAATATATGAATGTAGGAGACTTTAAAGGTGATGCAAATGGTATGGTAAAAGTACCAACATTAAGAAATGTTACTGAAACAGCTCCATATTTCCATAACGGAATGGTAAAAACACTTCGTGGTGCTATCAAAGAGATGGCTCGTATTCAACTTGGTAAAAAACTTACTGAGAAAGAGGTTACATCTATTGAAACATTCTTAGGTGCACTTGATGGGAAAAAACCATATGTAAGACTCCCTATGCTTCCAGCATCAAATGCTAAAACACCAAGAGCAGATGTAAACTAATTTAAGATAAAAAGATGTATAGTACTCTTAGAATAATAACTTTTATTTTAGGAGTACTTATGATGACACAAACATTAGATGCTACAACACGCGAAGCAGCAGTTGCAGGTACTTTTTACCCAAGTAATCCTTCTGAACTGAAAATGGTGATAGAGCAAGCTCTTACCCAGGCAAAAGATATGCCACAAGAGGATGTCAAAGCCATTATTGTTCCCCATGCTGGATATCTATTTTCTGCGAATGTTGCAGCGTATGCCTATAAAACACTACACAAAAAGTACAAAACCATCTTTTTACTTGGTTCAAGTCACCATATTAATTTTGGTGGTGTCTCCATCTATAATCAAGGAAACTACAAAACTCCTCTTGGTGAAGTAAAAGTAGATAGCGATATCGCTAATGAGCTTATTAAAAACAACTCATTTATCACCTATAAACCTCAAGCACATGCAAAAGAGCACACCCTAGAGGTTCAACTTCCGTTTTTGCAATATATTTACAACAATGATTTTACCATTGTTCCTATCATTTTAGCATCATCAGAACTTGAAACAATTACACAGCTCTCCCATGTACTTGAGCCCTATTTTGAGGATGATGACAACCTTTTTGTTATCAGTACCGACCTTTCTCACTACCCTAGTTACAAAGATGCCTACAAAGTGGATATGAACCTGCTTCAAGCTTTGAGTACAAATAACACGCAAGAGTTTATAGAGGCTATCATCGCCAATGAGAAAGCAGATATTGAAAATCTTCAGACATCAGCATGTGGATGGGCAAGTGTACTTACACTCCTGCATCTTACACAAAATAAGAATTATGTTTATGAACTCTTAGAGTATAAAAACTCTGGAGACTCCCCTTATGGAGAAAAGGACAGAGTTGTCGGTTATGGTGCATTGCGTGTTTATAAACAACACGATACAAACACTAATGAAACAACATTTACTCTCAGTGATGAAGAGAAAAAACAGCTCAAAGAGATAGCTAAACTTGCACTCTATGAAGCTGTTTTAGAAAATAAAAAGCTCCATATCGACCCTGCTAAAATAGCACCAAAATTCAACCAGCATCTTGGTGCCTTTGTCACACTGAACAAAGATGGCAAACTTCGAGGATGTATCGGAAGATTTGAACCCAACCAACCTCTTTATGAAGTGATCATCGATATGGCTATTGCCGCTTCACGCTACGATACCCGTTTCCATCCTGTTACAAAAGAGGAGCTTAGCGATATAGAGATTGAAATATCGGTTCTAACACCTCGTAAAAAAGTAAGCAGTATTGATGATGTTGTTGTTGGAAAACATGGCATATATGTAGAGTATGGCAATAAAAATGGTACATACCTGCCGCAAGTAGCTACTGATATGAAATGGGATAAAGAGGAGTTTGTCAGAAGCTGTTGTGTTGAAAAAGCAGGTATTGCTCCTGAGCATTGCAAAGATGCAACACTCTATACTTATGAAGCGATAGTTTTTTAAGAGCCAAGCCCTCTACTTTTTAAAGTTTATCAGGTGTTAAACCAACCTCTTCTAAAAAGTGGCGAAGCTCTACAACTGCATCTTTTGAAAGTGACTGATCTCCATGTGGTAGTGGTAAAGAGAACGTTTTATCATTGTAGTGAATCTTTGCGTGATGCTCTTTTGTTAAATCAACCTCTGCACCAAAATGCTCTAATGCACTTAAAAGTTTTTTTACATCAATATTCCCAGAAATCGGATGTGTAAATACTTTTTCGATTTTCGATTTATGTTTGCTCATATATTTGTCCTTTGTTTTAATTTAATGCCATTATATGGCAATCATCTTTTTTTCATTGCTACTTTTGTAACATTAACGCTTTTTAAAAATTAAAAGTGTTTTATCTTCCACATCATAGAGTGAAAAAGTTTGTTTATCTATGAGTTTCAGCTTTTTATGTTTTTTGAAAAACTCTATTTTATGAAAATACTGCACTATTGTATCTTGGTACTTTGTGTAGCATCCATCATCATTTTTTTCAAAAAGAGTGAATTTTGTATGAAGTTCATTATCTTCAAACACTGCATCTACACTCAAGAACTCATCATCAGCATCATTACTCATTGTTCCCTCTGCCACATCTTGAAAACCATAAAGAGTGTTGATATCAGCTATAAAAATACTGTTCTCATCCATTTTATCAGCTATGGCATCTAAAAAAACCTCTAGCTCTTGCGTGTTCATAAAATTAAGCACATCAAAAATGCTCACAACAGCATCATAAGTACCTGCAACATCTTTTACATCTATGCACTCTGCATCAAGCCCTTGATCCCTACACTCTTGAACCATCAAAGAGCTTAGATCAACACCTTTGCACTTAACACCATCACTCTCCATACGACGCATAAAGCCACCACGTCCGCACCCTACATCTAAGAGGGTCTTTACTTTATAATCATCAAGTTCACTTCTGTAAAGATCATAAAGTGCTTCTGTTGCTTCTTCTATCCCTAAAAGGTGTTCCGCTTTTGCATATAGGTCAAGATTAGTCATATTAGGCGTTTTGCTCCGCTTTAATCACTTTGTTAATTTTTTCATAAATATCAAGCACTTCATCTTTTTTGGCAATGTAAGAATTTTTGTTTGCAATTAAGTAGGTAGAACTTGTCATAATATCTTCAACAACTTCCAAGCCGTTTTGTTTCATTGTTGTACCAGTTTCTACAATATCAACAATCATATCAGCTAGACCAATCAGAGGAGCAAGTTCAATAGAACCATAAAGCTTGATAATCTCCACACTCACAGCTCTCTCTTCAAAGTAGCGTTTAGTGATGTTTACCATTTTAGAAGCAACTTTGAGTTCAGGTTTTGTAAGATCTAGCTTTTCACCTTTTTTCATCCCTATGGCAACTTTACATATACCACGTCGAAGATCAAGTAAACGAACAACATCAAGTCCCTGCTCTTCTAATGTATCAAGCCCCACTACACCAATATCTGCTGCTTGATGGTACACATAGGTAGCTACATCTTGATTTCTTACAAGTAAAAAACGAAAGTTTGGTGTCTCTAAAATAAGTTTTCTGTCATCAAATTTAAAACTATCACCAAAAATAGTCTCAAAAATCTCCAATGTCTCTTTTGCTATACGCCCTTTTGGAAGTGCAACTGTTAGCATATATCTGCCTTTTGTATAATCTTTTTCATCGAATTAAATATCAACATCTCATCCACAGTTGCGTGTTTAAATAGTTTATGGAACGCCAAAGCATCACCACCTGTTAAAATAACAGGTAGACTATGTGACATCACCTCAGAATAAAGTGTCTTTAGATATCCATAACTAATCGCATCTTGTGAATTTTTTGGCATTTTATCCAAATTTACCTCAAAGTTAAATGAGTAATTGAGTGCAGGAGAGATTGTTGCGTAGGTATGCATCATAGCATGAAGCCCAGGATAGATAAAACCACCCTCAAATACACCATCTTTCATCACATCAACAGTGAGCGCACTTCCCGCATCTATGATGATACCATGATGCACCGCTTCACATGCAAAGATACGATCAATCCCCATCGTTTCATAATAGGGTTGCGTGTTTATAAAGCTCGAAAGATCACTCCAGTTTTCAAGTCCTTGGAGTTGCTTTTTGACCTTTTGATTGACCGAAATATAACATACCCTCTCTTTTATCTCAAGAGGATTAAATGTTTTGACACTTTTTTTAAACTCTTCATCACCATCAAGAAAATGGTATGAAGTATTGCCAATATCACATAAGACCATTATTGTAACTTCCAGCCAGCTTCTTTAAATGCTTTTTGTGCTTTGGAACATAAAGGAGCATCTACAAAAAGAACCTTGTGTTTAAAGTTATGATCACAATAAAGTGTGAGTTTTGTATATATCTCTTCAAATTTATGTACATCCTTCATTAATAGTCTGCTTTTTTGACTCACTGCAAATATCGCCCAAAAATAGCCATAGGTATCTGTTGCGCTGTAAATTTTCAATCTATTACGAATCCCTAGCTCTTTTGGAGCAATCTCTTGCATCTTTTTAAAAAGCTTACCCTTTTTTCTTAGAGCATCTACAACTATTTGCATATCTATTTGCTTAATCCCATCTCAGCAAAAAGTGTTTCAAAATATTCACTAATCTCTACAAGTTCATTTTTCAGTGTACCAAACGCTTTATCTTCCAAAGCCCACTCTTCAACTCTTTTCATACTGTCACTTTTTTGATCTTCACTAAGTGGAGCGATTTTAATAGCATCTTTTATTTTTTCTAAATGTTGTGTGTGTTTACTCATAAATTTTTTCCTTTTTAGTTGTTTTTATATTTTCCAGCATCAATATCTTGCTTTATCTCATCAAGAGTTTCTTTCATGATACGCCATAAGATACGTGCTGCCTCTTCATCATCAGCCTCTGGAACATCCCAGTCTGTTATTTTCATATTTGCTTTAAAAAGTAGCTCTAGTTCTTTTTTTATCTCCGCCTTGCGTGCTGCTAATTCTTTAATCACTGCATCAGCCATTGAAAACTCCTTTATCTATATAAGTATATATTAACATCATTTTGATTTAATTTTTCTCATTTTGACAACGAATTGTTTCTATATTTTTTATTTTATGCAACTTTTGAAGTATACTATCAAGATTTCTCATAGCCTCTTCATACTCCTCTTGCACTTTTTGCTTTTGTGCTTCCACTTTAGCGATCTGATACTCTATCTCTTCCATAGGAATAGCACACTTTTTAGCCGCCTCCTCCTCTTTTTCTATCATCCAGTCTGTGATTTTTTTTAAAAAACCCTGCATCTTTCATTCTCCTTTATATATCTAATAATATTACTCAGCATTATTCCAGTTATAGTAACGTTTTTGCATAACCCAGTGAAAATATAAAAGGAGTGTAAAAAACGGTGCTAAAATATTGACAACAGGAACAAAATTAAGCATAGAACTCATAATAGCAATACCCCACATCGTAAATTTTTGCTCTTTATAAAAATCTATATTTTCCTGTGTTGCATACAAAGATGATGCAGCTAAAAAATAAGATTCTCTTATCAACCATGCCCATAAAAACAACTGCACTATCACATTAATAAATGGAAGAAAGAAAAGTGGAAAAAGGAGAATTTGTAATACAAAAAAGATCACAATATCTCGAGATATTGCTTTCATGTAGTTTGCATTATTCTCTTGAGGCACTTCATACGGATAATCTTTTTCCTGAATCTCTTCTAAAAATGGTTTACGTACCATCAAAAGGACAAGCGCCAATGAAACAATGAAAAAATTATATAATGCTATAATTATAAGTAAAAATGCACTCCCTTTTTCCAAAGTCTCTACAGGAAACCATGTAAGTATATGTTTGACTTGACTAAAAACCATATCCCAGTTAAAGAACATAAAAAGTGTCCAAAAAAGTGCGACAAGCAAGATGGTTACTATACTAAAATATTCATATTTTTTTTGATCCATATATTTAAATATAGCAACATTACCTATAGCAAAAATAATAGCATACGTGACTATCACTGTCTGAAACCAGATAAAACCACCCAAGATAAAAGCAAGGTTCGATTTTAATATAGAAAGTGGTATCCAATCTATAAAAGAGATACTTAAAGAGATAAGACTATCCCATAAAAGTATCCCCAAAATCAACCATAACACCATTAACGGGATACTTACCATTAATGTAATTTTTATAACTTTCCAACTCAATACATCTTTAACACTTCGTAAAAATATCTCTGTCATATCCATTAACTTACTCCTCTAAGTAGATATTATCTTATATTACCTTTATTATCCTTTTTTAATTGTACACCTTATTAGTAAATCTACATCAATAATCTTATATAATATTTATTATTACTCAGTATAATTTAAAAAACAAAAGGATCACTATGACTTTTTTAGATGAAGATTTATATGAAGCAGTACAACACTATTTACCGAAAGTAAATGAATACATAGCATCACATGGAGGAAGCATTGAGCTTTTGGGTGTCAAAGATGGTAAAGTATATATCCGTTTGGCAGGTGCCTGTTCTGGATGTTCTATGAGTCTTATGACAACCAAAATGGTAGTGCAAAAAAAGCTCAGAGAGTTGATTCATCCAGAACTTTCAGTAATCAATGTAGATGGTACACCAGAAAATGAACCACCAGCAGATCTCTTTGTTCCCCAATTAAAAGAACAAAAGAGTAACAGCGACCAAGAAACAACAACATCTTCAAGCTCACTTATGAAAAATATTAAAAAGATTGTAGGATTAGACTAGAGAAACTTTAATATTATCTATTGACTTTTATCAATGATAAACTCCTGATTTTATATTATAGTTCCATACTTTATCAAAGCGGTATTAACTCAATGTTAAAAGTGATACAATATCGTTTTATAATTACTTAACTAAAGGTTGTTTTTTGGAAGATTGGTTTATACATTTTCACCTCTTTGCTGCAATAGCATGGATTGGTGGTTCTATTTTTATGTTTGTTCTTGGAGTAACACTAAGAGATAAACAGAAACAAAAAGAAGTTTACCCTCATGTTGGTCCTATCTTTGGTTATTTTGAAGTTTTTTCTTTGATTATACTTCTACTAAGCGGTATCGTGATGATTATTAATGACGGCTTGCTCGATATGCTTATAAACGGGAACGAAAATATTGTTGTTTCTTACCTTAAAATAAAATTACTGCTGATTTTAACATTGATTATTGCAACAGTTATCCATTTTGTTATTGCATATAAAACAAATGGTAAAGAGAGAACAAAACTCCAAAACTTTTTCTCTCGAGGTACTTCAATGTATATCTTTTTTGTCAATCTTTTTATTATGCACTATGCAATTTTGATACGCTCCATTATGAGTTAGCGTATCGAAGTAGCCGTTATAAAAATATAATCTTTCCCCGTAATAGTCACACGAAACTTTTTTTGTTGGAGATATTTTTTTGCAAAATTGACATCTTTGTAAAGATTGGACATCTCAGAAAAGTTATAGTTTCTCATCTTTGCACCATAAATCATCTCCCCATCTATCCAGCGACAGTTTGGAAACCCTAAGATAATACTTCCCTCTTTATAAAGATGGTTTTGTACCATATCCATCAACACCTTTTGAAAACTTAGTGTAGTACTTTGAAGCGTTCCTATGGAGATAAGCAAATCAAACCTGCCAAGTTCAAGGGAGCTAAGTTTATTAATATCATGTGCATAGAAAGTGATATTCTTGTCATTTTGAAACTTTTGTCTTGCGTGTTGGATGGCTGAGTGGCAGTAGTCTATGCCTACAAGCTCATAAGTAGAAAAATTTTCACTCACCTTTTTGATAAGTTCAAACTCATCACCACTGTTGATACCAAGATTGAGAATCCTCTTGCGTGTTGGAAGGTTTACATTGTGCAACGCTTGCGTGTAGGCGTGTAAAAAAGCAAATTCCTCATTTTTATGGATATGAGCAAAGATAGAATCAACACCATATTTCTCCTCTTTAGAAGCATCGACACTATGAAAGCTCTCAACTTGGAGTTTTTGGAGTTTGACAAGGATAAAATCATCATCTATCACCACAGGGGTCAGCATCTTACACCCTAGTGTATGTGCCAAATCTACCCATGTTTTATACCCACGATAAAGTGCTTCACCTTTTGCTACTTTAACAATAGTTCCATTATAGGTTGAAGAAAAATTATCAGGGTTTACAACCTTAAAAGAGACTCTCTCTTGCGTGTTGAGATGGTTTTTCAGTTGCGTGTAAATACCCAAAAGTGGTGTGTTAGAAAAGTCAAAATCCATCTAAGAGTTTATCACCTTTGATTTTTCCAATGCTTCTTGAATCTCCTGTGCCGATATATCACCCTCAAGCTCAAGCTTCACATCACCATCAGCCCCGCTTACTTCCATATTGGTTATCTTTGCTTTTGTATCATCACTCATACACTCACATTTCCCTGTTGAACAGTTTTGTACCATTGTCACAATTTTTTGCTTCTCAACCGCACCAACAAAGTTGATTTTCACTCCAGAAGTTGTTTTTAAAACTTTTTTTTCCATAGATAAAGACCTTTTTTTTAAGTAGCTAAGTATATCGCTATAGAATAAATATGCGATAGATTTCAATATATTTTATACTATTTTTAAATTGAAGCACTAAAGAATGCAAAAAATGTTCCAACTTTCTTCATTTATTAGATTTCTTTTAGTTTTTTTACCCTACAATAACTAAAAATTATTTGGATAACCAAAGTATGAGAATAGATAAATTTTTAAATTCGGTCAACATTACCAAAAGACGCTCCGTTGCTCAAGATATGATAGCAAACGGTGTTGTCGAGCTAAACGGTGTAATCGCTAAAGCGAGTAAAAATGTGGAGGTGGGAAGCATCATCACCATCAACTACCTCAGCGGTGCAAAAAAGTATGAGGTGCTACAAATCCCTACAACCAAATCAACACCAAAATCACTCCAACATGAGTATATAAAGGAAGTTTCATGAAGTACGATGAAGCACACGCAGAGTTTACAAAACTTTTTGAACATAAAATGAGTGATGAGCAGATGAGAGAGTTTTTACTCTCTTTAAAGCTTGATGCAAACACTCCTGTAGAGGAGATAGCTGCGGCTGCAGATGTGATGCGCTCTTTTGCTATACCGCTTCCCATAGATGAAGCAACACGCAACCGTGCCATAGACATCGTAGGAACAGGAGGTGACAAGATAGGCTCTTTTAATATATCTTCTACTACTTCCATTCTTACCGCTGCGTGTGGAGCAACCGTTGCCAAGCACGGAAACCGCTCCATCACCTCAAAAAGTGGTAGTGCCGATGTATTAGAGGCACTCGGTATTCGACTTGATTTGAGTACAGAACAAAATGCCACACTTTTACAAGATGCTGGATGGTGTTTTATGTTTGCACAAAACCATCACCCTGCTATGAAATTTATCATGCCTGTAAGAAAATCAATAGATACCAAAACAGTGTTTAATGTTCTAGGACCCCTTACCAATCCCGCAGGTGTCAAAAAATATATGCTCGGTGTGTTTGACAAAACTTTTGTTTCTAAAATGGCTCAGGCTCTACAAATCAACAAAGCCCAAAGTGCACTTGTAGTGAGTTCTGCTGAGGGGATGGATGAGATAGGTATTAGTGGTATCACATACGCCGCACAACTCAAAAACAACGAACTCAAAGAGTTTGAGATAGACCCTCAAGCCTACGGCATCAAACTCGCACCTCTTGAAGCGATAGCCGGCGGTGATGCTAAAGCAAATGCAAACATTATGCTTAATATCTTCAAAAATCAGGCAACAGACGCACAACGAGATATAGTGCTGCTCAATACTGCAGCTTCTTTAACGGTAGATTCTTTAGCACGTGATATGCAAGACGGACTGGAGATGGCACGTGAAGCATTAGCAACACATAGGGGAATGAAAAAACTCAAACAGATTGTAGAGATATCGAACAAACTATGAAAAAAAGCTACACTTTAACACTCAATGAGCTTGATACTTTAGCAGAAGATATCATTAGAAATTTTCCAAGTGGTGTTGTAATTTTACGGGGTGATTTAGCTGCGGGAAAAACCACCCTTGTCAAACACATAGCCAAAAAGCTCGGAGTCACAGAGGATGTCACCTCCCCCACATTCTCACTCCAACAATGTTACGGTGAAAAACTTTTCCATTACGACATCTACAACCACGGTTTAGAGCATTTTCTCTCACTCGGTATGCTTGAAGAGCTTGAAAAAGAGGGGCTTCATTTTATAGAGTGGGGAGATGATACACTCAAAGAGTTACTACTCTTAGCAGGAATGGAAGTGATGGAGATAACTATCAAAAAAACAGATGCCAATACAAGAGAGTACACACTATGCACACACTAAAAGCAGTCGATTTAAAAAAGAAAATCAAAGATTTAGAGATAGTCAAAGGGATGAGCCTTGAGGTCAAAAGCGGTGAAGTTGTAGGGCTTCTTGGACCAAATGGTGCAGGAAAAACAACCACATTTTATATGATATGTGGACTTGTCGATGCAAGTGACGGAAAAGTCTATTTTGATGATGAAGACCTTATCGGCAAACCTTTACATGTACGTGCCCTAAAAGGGATAGGCTATCTTCCTCAAGAGGCTTCCATCTTTAAAGACTTAACAGTTGAGGAGAACCTTTTGGTTGCCGCACAGGTAAGTATTAAAGATAAAAAAGCACAAGAGGAGCGTATCTTAGAGCTTTTGGATATGTTTAATATCGAGCCGATTCGATACAGAAAAGGGGTCAGCCTCTCAGGTGGCGAGCGTCGTCGTGTTGAGATTGCCCGTGCATTGGTGAATCATCCCAAATTTCTCCTTTTAGATGAACCTTTTGCAGGGGTTGATCCTATTGCTGTAATGGATATTCAAAAAGTCATTAAACAGCTTGTAGAGTATGAGATAGGCGTGCTTATCACCGACCACAATGTACGTGAAACCCTTGATGTGTGTGACAGAGCCTATGTTATCAAATCAGGTGAACTGCTTGCAAGCGGTACAAGTGATGAGATCAGCCAAAATGCCGATGTAAGGAAACACTACCTTGGTGAGAGTTTTAAACTCTAAGGTGGTATGATAGATGGGAGCATTACGACAGACACAAGCAGTTGAAACCAAACACAAACTCTCCAACACACTGCGTAACTGGCTCCCTATTTTGCATTCATCACTCTCCGATTTGGGTGAAGCGATGGCACCCTTCGTGGAAGCCAATCCTGTTATAGAGGTGAAGTCAGGTTATGAAGAAGATTTTGAAAAGAAGATTCCTCGAAAAGTTATATCTCGCAGTGTTAGTAACTCAAGAACACAGCAGATAGAAGCACTTACAATTCAACACAAAACACTCTATGATGTTTTAGATGAGCAACTCTCATCTTCTCTCTTTCCAACTCCCATCTCTCAAGAGATAGCACAGTTTGTTGTAGCCAATCTGGATGAAAACGGTTACTATGAAGGGAATACCCTTGATTTTTGTCAACAACACGCAATAGATGAAAAAAGTTTTGAAAAAGTGCGTCAGCGTTTTGCTTATGTAGAACCTTTGGGGATTGGAGCTAAAGACTTAGCTGAGTCCTTTTTATTTCAACTTGACAACTCAGAGATAAGTGATGCAGCCTACCCTCTGGCAGTTACAATCATTAACGATTTACAAAACATACACAACTACTCCAAAGAAAACTATTTTAACGAAGTGATGCATATCCTCTCAACCTTTAAAAACCCTCCTAACTTGGAATATCAGGAAGATTCCGCCCAAATCGTTCCCGATTTGATGATATATTTTAATGATGAAAACCAGATAGAAGTACAACTCAATGATGCCTACTACCCTGCTATCACCATCGATACAGACTATGGTGTAAAACACGATTTTATCAAGGAAAAAATCAAAGAGGCAAAATCCCTCGTAGATGCTCTTGAGATGAGAAAAGCGACACTCTATAAAGTGGGACTTATGATTGTTGAGTATCAGTATGAGTTTTTTACAGGTGGGCAGATAATGCCACTCACACTTAAAATGCTAGCCGATGAGTTTGGACATAACCCCTCAACTATCAGCCGTGCCATAGCCAACAAATACATAGCATGTGACAGAGGTGTTTTAGCGATGAAAGATTTCTTCACCACTGCCATAGATGAAGATGTCAGCAACGCCGCCATCAAAGATTTTGTGGTGAGTCTTATCAAAAACGAAAACAGAGAAAAACCTCTCAGCGATATGAAACTCCTTGAGATGATACAAGAAAAATTCAAAGTCAAAATGGTACGAAGAACCATAGCCAAATACAGAAAACAACTCAACATCGCAGGCTCAAGCGAAAGAAAGAAACTTTATAAGCTTGGTCACTAAAGTAAATTCGGCAAAAAAATCAGGAACCTATACATGACAATAACACAAATCGAAACCAACATAAGCAAACTACTAAAAGATTTTACTCAAGATGATTTTATATTTGATTTTCTTTTAGCTTATGGAGAACCAAAGGCTACTATCTCGCGGTTAAAAAAAGGTGAACTTAATCAACTTGAATCTAAAGGTGAGGTATTACTTAGAAAAAAGGTATTTTTTAAAGAGGTAGATGAGCATTTGCATGGGAGTATTGATACTCTTAAAAATGAGTATGACTCACAAAAACAAAAGCCTAGATTTATCAT
>JAMOSN010000020.1 GCA_027068455.1 Sulfurimonas sp. | reverse complement strand
TATGAAGTTATGGCACAAAAGCGAGGTTTGGCGTGGACGGAGTGATTGTAACGCCTTTAAAACAGATTCATCACCCAAAAGGTGATATTTATCATGCGATGAAAAAGAGTGATGTGGGGTTTAGTGGATTTGGCGAAGCATATTTTTCAACGATTGCTCAAGATGAGGTGAAAGGGTGGAAACAACATACTCAAATGGTACTTAACCTTGTTGTTCCTGTCGGGGAGATAGAGTTTGTTCTATATAATGCTAACACGCAAGAGTTCTTTGTCATAAGACTCTCTCAAAACAATTATAAAAGACTTACTGTCTCGCCAAATCTTTGGATGGCATTTCGTGGGTTAGGGGAGTATAATATGCTTTTAAATTTGGCATCTATTGAACATGATCCACAAGAAGCAAATACAAAAGATTTAAGTGAGATAGCGTATGAGTGGTAAAATAAGACTCTCAAAATCCTCCCTTTCCAATGCAGAAAAGGAAGCGGTTTTAGCCGTACTTGATAAAGAGTTTCTTGGTATGGGTGAAGAGGTGATGGCTTTTGAGCAAGAGATTCAAAACTATTTACAAACCACTATGGATATTGTTTGTGTAAATACGGGTACATCTGCACTCCATTTGGCATTAAATGCGTTAGATATAGGTGAGGGGGATGAGGTGATTGTCCCTTCACTAACTTATGTTGCTTCATTTGCAGCTATCAGTGCAACAGGAGCTACTGCAGTTGCGTGTGAGGTAAATCCTAAAACTCTTTTTATAGATGCCAAAGATGTTGCTTCAAAAATTACTCCAAATACAAAAGCTATTATGCCGGTACATTATGCAAGTAACTCTCAGGGGATAGAAGAGATTTATACTTTGGCAAAACAGTATAACTTGCGTGTTATCGAAGATGCGGCACAGGCGTTTGGTTCTAAAAGGGGTGAAAAACTTGTAGGGCAAGAGGGTGATATAATCTGTTTTAGTTTTGATGGTATAAAAAATATCACTTCAGGTGAGGGCGGAGCAATATTAAGTCATGATAAAGTCTTTATTCAACGAGTACAAGATGGCAGACTCTTAGGTGTTCATAAAGATACGCAAAAGCGTTATAGTGGGCAAAGAAGTTGGGATTTTAATGTAGAGCATCAGGGGTTTCGTTATCATATGAGTAATATTATGGCAGCCATTGGTCGAGAGCAGCTCAAGCGAATTGATTCTTTTAGACAAAAGCGACAACACATAGCAAAAACATATATAGCATCATTAAGTTCAGTTGCACAGATAACTTTTTTAGAGTTTGATTTTGAAATGGTATTGCCCCATATTTTTGTTATCAAAGCAGAAAAAAGAGATGAATTGAGGGAGTATCTACTTGCAAACGATATAGAGTGTGGTATCCATTATAAGCCAAATCATCTTTTAACACTCTACAAAACATCGTATGATTTACCCCTAACCCAAGAGATATATGAACAGATATTGACATTACCGTGTCACAATGATTTGACACAAAAGCAGCAGTTGCGTGTTATTGAAGTGATAAAGGAGTTTTATGGAAAATAAACCTCTTGTATCGGTTATTATGAACTGTTATAATAGTGAGACATATCTCAAAGAGGCGATAGAATCTGTTTTAAACCAAACTTATGAGAATTTTGAACTTATTTTTTGGGATAACCAATCAACCGATAAAAGTGCCGAGATAGTTCATACTTTTGATGATAAACGGATTAAATATTTTTATGCTCCTGAGCATACATCTCTTGGAGAGGGTCGCAACAGAGCTTTACAGAAAGCTCAAGGGGAATATATCTCTTTTTTAGACTGTGACGATATGTATTTTCCGACGAAACTTGAAAAAACTCTTGCGTGTTTTGATGAGGAGATAGGTATTGTTTATACAAATGGCTTTATCCTTTATGAGCATAATAGTGAAAAAAAACCGTTTTATACGAACACGCAACCATCGGGTAATCTTTTTGAGGAGTGGCTTAGTTCGTATCAAGTGATGATCCCAAGTGTAATGTTTAAAAAAAAGGTTTTAAACTCTTTAGAGTATTGGTTTGATAACCGTTTTAGTATGATAGAGGAGTTTGATTTTTTCATTCGGATAGCCAAAACATATAAAGTTGGATATGTAGATGAAAAATTATGCCTTTGGCGTGCTCACAACGGAAGTTTGACATGGAGTAAAAAAGAGCTTTTTGAGAAAGAGAATAAAATATTTTTAGAGAAGATTATACAAAGATATCCTCATCTAAAAGGAACGAAGGCTATACAACATTTTGAATCTAAAATAGCTTACCATCAGTTCTATAACGAATGGCAGGCGGGAAAAGGGGTCAATAGAAAACTTTTAAAACCTTATTTTTCTCTTGATAAACGCTTTATTGTTATCTATATTCTTTCATTTTTTGGACTTTCTGTTTTTAATAAAGTGCTCAAAGCTATCGGTAAAAGTGTTTAGTATATGAAAAAAATACTTTTTATCATCAATGTAGATTGGTTCTTTGAATCCCATTTTTTACCTTTGGCAACAAAAGCTCTTGAAAAAGGGTATGAGGTACATCTTGCATGTGGTTTTACCGACAGGGAGAGTGGTTTGAAAAAGTTGGGAATTATCACACACCCTTTGAGTATAACACGCAGTGGTACATCTCTATGGCATGAGTTGCGTGTTATGAAAGAGATTTATGATGTGATGCGTACTGTTGAAGCCGATGTTGTAGAGTTTTTTACAATAAAGCCAATTTTATATGG
>JAMOSN010000019.1 GCA_027068455.1 Sulfurimonas sp. | reverse complement strand
GCTAGTCTTACTTGCTTAGTTTTCAATGATCTCAAACAGTTGAAGTATCACTTCTGAGGCTTAAACTCTAAGTCTCTCCGTTTGTGGATGGGAATTATAGGGGGAAGTTGCTTAAAGGAAGATTAAATTGTGGGGGAGTATTTGATTTTTTTTATATTTTCCTATTCCAGTATTAAAAATACTGGAATTTACTTTTATTTGTTAATTTCTATATAGGTTGGCTCTGAAAAATTTGGTACATCATCATAAGCAAACACTGCATAGTATTTGTGAATTTCTACATCTCCAAAATTATCATAGGTGTAATTATCTATTCCACCGTAAAGTTTTTGTCCATCATATGGAGAACAAGGAACTTTAAATGGATTTTTCACCACAATAACACCTTTGAAACCATCATCCATAGGATTATCCCACTCAAGTTTAATCACTCCGTTTTCTATTTTATGTCTTAAATTAGTAACTTTTTGTGGAGCGAAACGTCTTTTCTTTATATAATGAAGTGTTAAAAATGGTCTTGTGATTCTTTTTGAATCTATCCACGATACACTTTCAGAAGATGTAAACTCCTTATGGCTTGTTGCTGAAATAACAAACAACGCTTTTTTATTTGTTTGGGAAATCTCCAACATCTCATTTATCGCATATCTGTCAAATACAAATCTTTGTTTTGGAGAGTCTTCTAAATCTGAAATACTCACATCATAACCAATACGCTCAATTATTTGTCTATTTTGTATCTTTTTATAATCTATCACTCCCTCACATGGAATAATCATCTCTATATGAAAACGCAATGTCCCTTTTGATTTAATTTTCAATGCTTCAATATCAATATATGCTTTAGAGATAACAATATTTTCCATATCTGGCAAATTTGTTAAATCAAATTCAATACATGCGTATGTTTTGTTTCCATCTTTATCAAAACCAGAAACTAATGCAGCTTCTTCAACTTTGTCTTGTCCAACTGTTATTTCATGGGTTGATTGTAAATCTAATTTGGCTTCATCTATAGTATAAGAGATATCAAGCTTTGGTCTAAAGGTCAAACCTCCACTGTATTTTCCATACCCTATATCCCACTGCATCAATTGTGATGCACGATCAAGTGGCAATGTTGCAGGTCCTTGCATTCTAAAATATGCTTCTCTACGTTTGAGTGACTTTTGTAAAACAGCTATCTCTTGTGCTGCAAACTTATAAGTACGCCAAACCCCTTGAGAAAGTTGTGCAGCTTCTGTTGGTCTATCTATATAAGAGAGCATCTTGGCATTTTTAATCTCATCAAAACTACTGATATTGTCAATAGTTCGCTCATCCATCTGCCCAACACGCCATTCACCATAACGCTCAACCTGAACGGAGACTCTATTCATCGGATAAAAAGATATTTTCGCATCAGTGATAATAGCGTTTTCTGGAATTGTTTTGAGTGAAAATCCACACACACCCAAACACTCACCTTTCGCTTTTGAAACACCGACAAATAGAGAGTTGTTTCCAAAATGTTCTGCATTCTTTTTTGTTTTTTCACCAACATAACCAATTTTCTCAGCCACTGGATATAAAATTTTAGAAAACATACTCTCTGCTGGTTGTGTACGCACACCCACAATCTGACCAAAAGGAGATTTTACTGCTTTGTCTTTACATACAGCACGAATATAATAATAGTAATTTGTTGATGGTTTAAGATTACTGTCTGTAAAAGCTTTAAGTTTTGTCATTCCTATAAGATTAGATGCCTGTGCATAACCTTTCATTTTAGTGGAGCGGTATATCTCAAAGTAAATAGTCTCATCATCAATATAATCCCATGAGAGTTCAATCTCTTTAGCTCCTATCGTTGTTGCAACAAAATTTTCAACTCTTTGGAGTGCATTCTCTTTTGTATAGTTATTTACTTCTTGAAGAGCCATCATCAATGCAGGGATATTTTCTTTGATATTTTCACTCATATGTTCAATATAGTCACTGATGTTTCTACTACCAACCTCTACAACAAGAGCTAAAGCACCTTGCGAGTAATAAAATTCTCTTCCACTTCCTGAAATGAGGTGTACTGGTGGTTTACCCATATGCACACCATATTCACGACCAGATTCTTTGCGAATCTCCTCTGCCATATTTGAAGCGAGTAGATTTAAATCAACTGCATCTTCAGCATCCTCGTGGATAAAATTGTGTGCAGGGAAAAACACATTACCCTGAGAGTGATAATCGAGCGCTATAGTGATGTTATCATGTGCTAAGAAGAAATCTCTTAATGCTCTGGTTTCTGGTTCTGAAAAAGGTTCAGGTCCTGAATACACATTGGACATATAATTTTTACTTGGTGCATAACCAATATTGAAATTACGGTTTAGATCAACTCCAAAACTTCCATCTGGATTTTTTCTACGGTTTTTTCTCCAAAAAGAGAAATGGTTTCTTGAGTATTCAAACCCATCTGGATTGGCACACGGTACCATATAAAGAGTGGTTTTGTCCAAAATAGCATTGAGTTGTGGATCATAATCTATATGATCAAGTATATATTTTGCAAAAGACAAAGAGAGTTCAATCCCAATCCATTCCCTTGCATGTATAGTTCCTGTATAAAAAAGCGCAGGTTTTTTGTTTGCATTTGCAACATCTTTTGTAATTGTAACAGCAATGATCTCTCTGTTTTCCCAGGTAGAACCTATAGTCTCAACCTGAAAAAGGTTCGGATTCTTTTGTTGTGCAGTTTGAAAAAAATCTACACACTCCTGATACGATGTATATTGTTGTCTCAATTTCTTACCTTAATTTTTTTGCGAATGATACTCTTACTTCGTTTTTCTGTCAATTAAATCCACAATTAAATCGATTTTTTTATCATTAAAGTTTAATCCCATTTTTTCCTGTTCTGGAGTAGCAAATGCTGGGATACCATTTACCTCCAAAACAACATATTCCTCTTTTTCTCTATCATAGATAATATCAACACCACCGATATCTACACCTGTTACCTTACACGCTTTTTTAGCAACTTCTATGATCTCATCATTAGCCTCACGCATAAATACACTGCCACCACTTGTTACATTGGTACGCCAGTCAGTTCCACTAGCTTTTCTTCCATAACACGAGACAAACTCACCATCAACAATATCAACTCTAAAGTCTGTGTTATCATAGTCTATAAACTTTTCTACATAAAAAAATCGTAAATCCATCTGATTTAAAAAAGGCATAAGCATATCTAGACTTGCTTCATTCTCTATTTTGGTAAGTCCTACCCCACCCCAACCATCTGTTGGTTTATATACCATCTTATCCCATTTTTTTATGATTTTTTTAAGTTCATGCCCATCGTCACGATGACAAAGTTTATAATCTGCAGTATTGACATCATTATTACGTAATATAAACGAAGTTTGAAACTTATCTTCTGTTAACGCAAAAGCTTCATAAGAATTGATCATCGGTATTACACGGTTAAGGGCTTGGTACAAATACATCTGATACTGAGTCTGTTCACCCGCATTATAGGAGAAAAACAGATCTAATTTATCTAGTTTTTCCCCTCTGTGTTTCTCTCCACGATAGATAATATGTGAATTTTTAGCAATTGCATGACGCAGATTTATATCATCTAAAACCTCAATATCACGCTCTTTTAATTTTTTAATAATCTTTTTACCGATTTTCTCACCACCACCGTTTCTATACAGCCACATACCAATTCTTCTATTTTCTGCCATCTATTACTCCCTTTTAAAATCTAAATGTTGAACAAAATATTCAAAAAGTATTTTACTTAATGCAATTCTACTCTCAAAACTTTTCTTTAATGCCCTCTCTTTTACTGTATGATCCCCATCACCAAAAGGACCAAAACCATCGAGTGTGACAACACCACATGAGCTTACAATGTTTGCATCACTCACACCACCTCTTTCTTCATACATTATCGGATGTTGTGTAATATGTTCAATATCTTGCACAAGAGATAAAGAGTTTTGTGTCGTTTGCATCACATCTCGTTGGATACCACCACTTAAAATTGCTTTTGTTCCCTCTACATGAGAATGTTTGACAATCTTATCAATCGCAGCTAATACTCTGTCCCGTTCTGATGTTGTTTTATAGCGAAGTTCAAATGTAAGATGTGCATGTGGGGAGATAGTATTTGCACCGATACCACCCTCAATTTTACCAACATTGACAGTTGTCCCTTTTTCCAAGTCGGTTAATGCAACAAGTTCTTGCAGTTTGTATGAGAGCTCAAGATTGGCATCATGACCATCACTGTAATGGTTGCCTGCATGGGCGGCTTTTCCCTCTATATCTATAAAGAAAGTACCAACACCTTTTCGACCAGTGACCACCTCCATATTTTTTCCAGCAGCTTCATACACAAAACAGTAATCATACTCTTGTGCAAGTTCTGAGGTTAAAAACTTTGAATCGTCACTTCCTGTTTCCTCATCGCTGACAAATAAGATGTCGATATTTTTTATCTCAATACCTTTAGCATGAACTTCTCGCAATGCTTCAAGAAGAACAATATTGCCACCTTTCATATCACATACACCAGGACCATAAACCCATGCATCATCTTCACGAAAACCCTCAAATTTTCCAGGTGGAAAAACAGTATCAAGATGCCCTAAAAGTAGGAGCTTTTTCCCTTCAGTAGCGCTTGATTGATAGTAACGGTGAGCACCGATATCTTCTCTCTCATAAAGTGTAGATACAAAATCCAAGTGATGTAACCATTCATCAAAAATCTCTCCAACTCGATTGACACCAGAGGGATTTTTTGTGTATGAATTTATTTCAACAACTCTTTTTAAATCGTTTATATATTCCATAATACCCCAAAAATAGTTTACTAAATTGGATGATTATACAACGAATAGAATTAAAAAAGATAAAATAGTGAAAAAGTTTTAGAAATTTGTAATAGTGTGTGAATTTTTAATAGATTGAAGAGTATAGGGGACTTAGAAGAATTATTTTCTTCTAAGTTCTTTAATACGAGCTTTTTTACCAGCAAGTTCACGAAGGTAGAAAAGTTTCGCACGACGAACACGTCCACGACGAATAACTTTGATTTCGTTAATAGAATCAGAGTAGATTGGGAAAATTCTTTCAATACCAACACCGTTAGCACCGATTTTACGAACTGTAATAGTTTGACCAGTCCCTTGTCCTCTTTTTGCAATACAAACACCCTCGTAATTTTGAACACGAGTTTTGTCACCCTCTTTAATTGTTACTGCTAAACGTACAGTATCACCAGCACGAAAATCTGGAATATTTTTCTCAGCGATTTGTGCTTTTTCAAAGTTTTCAATATACTTATTTCTCATAAGCTAATTCCTTTAATTTTATTACATAAAATGAAAGGGAACCCTTCCATATTATAAATGACGATAATGGAAATAATTCCATCATCTGCGTTAACACTGGGTTTCCTTTAGCAGGAAGCTCATCGCATTAATGCGATTGTGTTTGATGCTTTTTTAGCTGCTCTGGTCTAAAAAACTTTGTTTTTGCTTCAGACAAGGCAAGTTTCAGTGAGCGAATTTTACTATGATTTCCCTTTAAGTATTCTGATGGAACACTTAAACCCTCATATATCTGAGGTTTGGAAAAACTTGGTGCTTCTAATAGTGGCGTTTCAAAACTCTCTATCTCTAAAGAATCTGCATTACCCAAAACACCATCAATATTTCTACTTACTGCATCACATACTACCAAAGAGGCTAATTCACCTCCTGTTAAAATGTAATCACCAATAGAAAATACTTCATCAGCATATTTCTCAATAACACGCTCATCAATCCCTTCATAACGTCCACTCACAAACGCTATATGAGATTTTTTTGCAACTCTTTTGGCATCATTTTGCACAAAAGGTTTTGCAACTGGTGTCATAAACACAATATGAACATTTTCATCTTGTGCTTTTAAGCTCTCAAGAGCATCAAAAAGTGGTTGAGGATTCATTACCATCCCAGCACCACCACCAACAGCAGTATCATCTACCTTATGGTGTTTGTTAGTTGAATAATCTCTAGGATTGATGTAATCAATCTCTAGAATACCTTTTTCAATTGCCCGTTTTAGAATCGAATCTTTAAAATAACCCTCTATAAGGTTAGGAAAAAGAGTTACAAATGTATACTTCATCTTTATGATGCTGCTAAAATATCAAAAGCGCCTTTGAGTGTTATGATTTTTTTTTCAATATCTACACTCACTTTAAAAGGCTCTATAAAAGGGACTAAAAACTTTTTAGCATACCCCTCATCAATCAAAGCTTCATCAGTTTGGATGTTTAGATAGTTTGTAACAGCTATTCTCTCAACATCATAAACACGACCAAGTCTTTTTCCATCTTCAAATACATCACAATCTTCCAAATCAAAAAAGAAATATTCACCCTCATCAAGATGACAACTCTTGCGTGTTTCCTCATAGGTTGTAAAAAGTTTTGCATTGGTAAACTTTTTAGCATCCTCTGGATTAGAAATATTGTTAATTTTAACAATACCCCTTTCAAGATTTACATCTCTTAGAGTAATTTTCTCTTTTTTATTGATAAAAAATGATGCACCATCTACAAACTGTTCAGGAAAATCAGACTTTATGTGCAACTTCATATCACCACAGATACCAACAGTCTTGCCGAGTGTAGCAATGTGAAGTAAAGGTTCTTTAAACTGCTTCGACATTAATTCTATAACTCACACCATCTTTGGCTTTACAGCCAGAAATGACAGTTTTGATAGCACCTATCATTTTGCCACTCTTACCAATAAGCTTTCCAATATCTGCTTGATTGGCATAAAGTACGATCTCTGTTATTTCGTCGCCCTCTTGTACTTCAACTTTTATATCATCAGGGTATGATGCTATGAGTTTTGCAAATTCAGCGACAAAATCAGCAATCATCTTAGCGACCAGTTATCTTTTTAACACGATCACTCATTTTAGCACCAACGCTTAACCAGTAATCAACTCTTTCATTGTCAACTTTAAGCTCTTTTGTCATTGGGTTATAATAACCAATAAGCTCAATCCAACCACCATCTCTACGTTTACGGCTATCTGTTACCGCGATACGGTAAAATGGTCTTTTCTTTCTTCCCATACGAGTCAGTCTAATTACTGTCATTTAATGTCCTGTTTTAAAATTTAAATTTACCCAAATACTGGTTATATCTGTACATAAAAAAGAGAAAAAAATTGTAAGGGAAGAGTTACCATGCAGCTTTATAAATATATATTTACAAAAATTAAGTAGTTTGCTTCCCTCTAACCATCTCTATAGTTGGATGTACACATATAACCAGCATTTAGGTTACAAATCTTCTTATCACAGAGGTATTGTTTAAGAAGACTTATTTTGAAATCGAATTATAGCTTCTTTTTTCTCAAAAAGCAACAAAATTCAAGTTTATCTTGGCAATCCACCCATTCCACCAGGACCACCAGCTTGACCCATCATCGCTTGAAGTTGTTTCATCCCATTTTTGCCTGAGAATTTTTTCGCCATTTTTCCAGCATTTTTAAACTGTTTTATCATTCTGTTAATCTCAACAACTTCCAAACCACACCCTTTTGCGATTCTTTGTTTACGAGAGTTATTAAGTAAATCTGGATCTTCTCTCTCTTTTGGTGTCATAGAACTCACCATAGCTTTGATGTTTTTAAGCTCTTTTGAGTTGTCAAAATCAAAATCTTTTACAGCTTTTGCCATGTTGCCCATACCAGGAAGCATTCCCATGATAGAGCTCATAGAACCCATTTTTTTCATAGATTCCATCTGCTCTAAAAAGTCATTGAAGTTAAACTTCCCTTTTTGGATTTTTTTTGTAAGTTGTTTTGCTTTTTTCTCATCTATAACATTGGCAGTTTTTTCAGCAAGACCTTCAATATCGCCAAAGCCCATCAAACGGTTAACAATTCTCTCTGGTAAAAAGACTTCGATATCTTCCATCTTCTCACCCATACCGATAAAACGCAATGGTACTTGCACCTGTGACGAAAGACCAAGCGCTACTCCACCTTTGGCATCACCATCATATTTTGATAAAATAACACCATCAATGCCAATTTTCTCTTTAAAGGTTGTTGCTGTTCTGACTGCATCTTGCCCTGTTAAAGAATCAGCCACATAAAAAATCTCATCAGGCTGTGCAACCTCTTTGACATTATGAAGCTCTTCCATCAGTTCATCATCTATCGCTAAACGACCTGCTGTATCTATAAGCACAACATCAAAGATTTTACTCTTTGCATACTCCATTGCAGACTTTACAACCTCAACAGGGTTTTTTGTTGCTTCATCTTCATAAAGTTCTACTTCTATTTGAGTCGTAATTTGACGCAGTTGCTCCACCGCTGCCAAACGCTGCAGGTCGGCTGCAACGATAAGCACTTTTTTTTGCTTGTTTTTAAGATAAAGTGCAAGTTTACCAGTTGTAGTTGTTTTACCACTTCCTTGTAAACCTGTCATCAAAATAACAGTTGGAGGGTTTGGAGCAAATACAAAACCTTTGTTACCACCAACATCTAAAAGTTCATTCAGTGTTTCACGAAGTGCTTCTAGGAACTGATCTTTTCCTATCCCTTTTTGTTTTGTACTTATTTGAACTTTTGTTATAAGTTCTTTAACAACTTTATGGTTTACATCCGCTTTTAAAAGATTTTTCTTCAACTCATTTAACGCTTTGCTTAAAGCTTTATCATCATCATGAAAACGAATCTTTTTTATTGCATTTGTAAATGAATCTGTTAATGTAGAAAACATAGAGAAGCTCCTGTAAAAAGTATGGAATACTATCTTATTTTTGCTTTATGATTGCTTTGCCACTTTTACCATATTGCGACCAGCCTCTTTTGCTGCATAAAGAGCATCATCAGCCTTATCTATGCATTGTTCAATATTCATTCCATGAACAATAGTTGCCACTCCAAATGATGCTGTTAGGTGTCCAACTGTACTAAATTGATATTTGGCAACAATATTACAAAGTTTTTCTGCCAAAAAAGTTGCCTGCTTTATGTTTGTATGTGGCAAAATAATCAAAAATTCTTCACCACCCCATCTCCCTACATAATCATCTTTTCTAATTGAATTTTGCATCAATGCGGCAAACTCAACAAGAATTTTATCTCCGACTAAATGTCCATATTGATCATTTATTGATTTAAAGTGGTCAATATCAGCAAGAATCACACTACATTTTTCTGCATATCGATTAAATCTGTAATATTGAGACATTAGCATCTCATCAAGAAAGAGGCGGTTATTAATCTTTGTTAATTGATCAACTCTTGCAAGATTTTTCAATTCAAATTCTTTTTCTTTTAAATCAGTTATATCTGTTAAATATCCTACAAAATTGACAATCTCATTATGTGTATTTCTTACAATAACAGTACTATCTAAAATCCATTTTATTTTCTTGTCTTTTGTTACAACTCTGTATGGTTGATGTTCAAAGAAATACACATTAGAGTTGATAGCACCTTCTACCTCTTTTTGTACCTGCTGTAAATCATCATGATGAATACAATTTGCATAAACAATTTTATTTGTTATGAAATCTTCTTGTGGATACCCTAAAAGATTTTCAACACTTTTAGAAACAAAACTTACACTCCAGTTTTCATCATTGTTCCATTTAAAAAGAACAGCATCGCTTAGATCAAATAAAGAGAGCAGTACATCTTTCTCTTTAGCCTCGTTTTCGAGTTGTTTATTGAGGATATCTACTTTTGCTTTCAACTTTGCTGGTAATATAGACATAACATACGATAATGGTAACGAGAGCGCCAATGCTATAAGTATTACCCATAAAAGTTCATAAAAATTTTCTCTTGTTAGCACTGTAATATGTTGTTCTTTTGGTATCAATATTATTTTCAATTTTTGGTGATTTATAATCTTAAAAGAAAAAGAATATACATCATTAGTGTTTTTGAGGTTTAAAAACTCTTTAACATCTTTTGGATTTTTTTCGCCAAGATATCTATTCCACTCATTTTTGTGTGAAGAATTTACCAACATATAATTGTCGCTATCAACTAAATAAACATTATACGTATCATTTGAAGTTATAGAATTTAAAAAATCTTGCATAAATATATTGATAATTAGAATCCCCTGTTTCTCTCCATGATAATAATAAGGTGTACCAATTCGAATAACAGGTTCTTGTGTAATCTTACCCTCATCAACATTTAAATCAAGATTTGAGAGCCAGTATTCACCATCATTGAGTTGCAGTATCTCTTTAAAATAATACCTTTGCGCTTTATTTTGTAGATATTTCTCATCCAAGATATATGCATCTTGTTTAAAATCATCTCTTTGAACACATATTAGTTCATTTCCATCTTTATCAATGTATCGTAGTTGCATAATATCTGGAGATGTTTTTGCAATATCTAAAAAAAGAGCTTTAGAAAATTCGTTGATTCCTTTGTCTTTAAAGTTTTTTGCAAAAATTTTTGATTCTCGAATAACTTTTAACTTTACCTTTGAATCGTTTATATGGGACTCGAAATTCTTTTGCAACTCATTTACATACAAGAGTGCTGTTTTTGAGCTTTCTTTTTTGAGAAATTCAAAATTAATCTTTACTATAACAAGCTCAGTAGCAAGAGCCAAGAGCAAACCATACACTAAAAATATAAAAAATAACTTGACTCTAAATGACATCACCTCTCCCCTATTCTTTTAATTCTTAGACCTATATCGCTGCAACAATTTTAGCACAGACAAGCTTTGCTACTCAAATGTTACAAAACTCTTTGGTTCAGGGGCTACAAACTCCATTCCAAGCAAACGAACTTTATGTGCATGAAGCATCACACGTTTTGCTCTGCGTCCACCATATTGCTCATCACCAATGATTGGATGTTCAATATATCTTGCGTGTACCCGAATCTGATGGGTACGACCATTATGAATAATCACTTTTGCCTTGGTTTTTTTCGCACTCACTATATCAGGGAAAAACTCTGTACGTGCAGGTTTTCCTTTTGAGGAAACATTAGAGTAGGCTTTGTTGTTTTTCTTTTGAGTAACAATTGGCTTATCTACTTCAATTGGTTCACTCATCACACCCTCAAGCCATGCAATGTATTCTTTATAGACCCTATCTTGTGCAAACTCTTTGATAGCTTTTGTGCGAAACTCTTCATTTTTCACAAGCATCAACACGCCACTTGTCTCACGATCGAGCCTGTGAAGGAGTTGTGTCCCCTTAAACTGTCTTTCTATCTCATCTGAATTGACATACGCTGGTTTATCAACAACCACAATATCATCATTTTGAAAAATGATATTTGGTTTTTCTATTTTTATAACACGAAAGATGGTACGTTCATCAATCTCTCCACGTGCTATCATCACTTTTTTATTCCCAACATACACTAGTCCTCTGTCTATCATAGACTTTGCTTGTGAATTTGAGATTCCCTCTTGTTTTGCCAATAATTTATATGCTTTTTCTGTTGCCATAAAAATGTTCCTTTATTTCATATACTCTTGGATAGTTGCAACGATCCGTTGTAAATCTATCTCTTCATCCACTTTTGACGGTGGTAATTGTTCAGCTTTATACAAAGCATCTTCAATACTTTGTGCATCGCTCTGGACATACTGTACATGGTGTACATATTTAAAAAGCTCTTTTTGGTGAAAAAAGTGTTTTCCTGTAATGATTTTACATCCAAACGCAGCAGGCTCAAGAGGGTTATGCCCACCTACATCATCGCGCAATCCTCCACCTAAAACAACAATATCACTTATCTTGTAAATATTGTTAAGTTCACCCATCATATCAACTAAGACCATATCTGTTGAGAAACTTTTATCTTGAGAAAATCGTGATAATGAAAATCCATACTTTGAAGCATACTCCTGCATCAAAATATACACTTCATCAAAACGTTCAGGATGTCTTGGTACCACTATAAGTTTTGCCTCATTTGCATCTCTATAATTTACATACGCATCAAGAACCATTTTTTCTTCACTTTCATGAGTACTTCCAGCCGTAATGAGTTGCGTGTTTGGTTTTTTATACTCTTTTGTGTAAACAATAGTAGATGCCAATTTAATATTTCCTACCACCTCAATATTTTTTGCACCCAAAGCTAAAAATCTATTTTTATCCACTTCACTTTGTGCAAAAACAATATCAACATGCGAGAGCATCTTTTTATAAAACCAGCTGTACTTCATATAACTATCAACACTTTTATCGGCTATGCGGGCATTAAGCAATATAATCTTTGCACCACGCAACTTTGCTACAATAAAAAGCATATACCAAAACTCAGCCTCAAGCACTACAACAACTTTTTGTCTCTCTATCCAAAAAGGAAGCCACATTTCATAAGGCAAATACCTTATATCAGCATCATACTGTTTCGCTTTTTGGAAACCTGTCTGGGTAATAGTAGTTATGTTGATATCTTTTACTTGAAGCTTCTCTATAATAGGCTTTAAGGCTATTGCTTCTCCTAAAGAGCATACATGAAACCATAAAGTATTTTTTTTTGTAAACTTTGGATTGCGAAACAGGAAAAAGCGTGCTGGAATAGATTGTTTATATTTTGGTTTAAAAGTGAGATAAACTAGTAAAGGCAGTGCTAAAAGAAAAAGCACTACACTTAAAAAATAGTAAAAAATGCTAAAGAGCAAACAAACCTACTCTTGCGTGTTAGGCTCTACGTAAAGGATACGTCCACAATGAGGACATGTTGTGATATCTTCCCCACGGATAACATCAGCATACACCTTGTCACCTATTACGATATGACAACCCATACATGCCTGATCTTCAACAGGTACAACAGTTGTATTTTTAGCCCAACGACGGATTTTTTGATAAAATGCAAGACCTTTTTGGTTAATCTCTGCAAGAAGTTGCTCTTTTCTTTTAAACACTTCTTGTCTCTGGGCATTAATAGCTTCTAATTTTGCATCAACTTCCGCTTTTACTGTCTCAAGCTTTGCTTTAAGCTCTTCAAGTGATGCACGAGCTGCTTCAATCTGCTCTTTTTTTGCTTCTATGATTTTTTCGAGTCTTGCTATCTCTTCATTTGCAAAAGTGATCTGCTCTTTAGCGATCTCCTCTTCAAGTTGGAGTGATTTCATCTCACGTTCAGTTTTTACTTCTGAAGATTTTTTTGAGATCTCTTCTAATTTTTGAGAAAGTTCTTGAAGGTGAAGTTCATTTTTTGATTTTTTAAGCTCTTCTTCTTTAATTTCATTTGTTAAGTTCTCAATATCAGCCTCAATACTCTTTGTTTTTGCTAAAGCTGCTTCATATTTAGAGTTTGCTTCTTCTATCTGAGGCTCAAATGCATCAATCTCTTTATCAATTTTTGATAGGTCGATTAGTTGCTTAAGGTGCTTGTTCATTGGTGTCCTTTGGATATTTACTTGTGTACCATTTCTACAATAATATACTTAAATAGTTGTAAATGGGTTTTTCGATGATGCAATTATAACTTTTAAACCTAAATTTTTCAAATGTTTCTCCAATATTTGCGCAAAAAAGTGTTCACTTTCATAATGACCAATGTCAATTAACGACAAACCTATACTTTTTGCCTCCATGGCATCGTGGTATTTGATATCACCTGTTAAAAAACAATCAGCATCCAAAGTTTTCATCAGTGAACATCCACTCCCTGTTGTCAATGCTACTCTTTTTACCTTTTGATGCATTTGCACACATCTTGCGTGTTGAAGACCAAAAGCCTCTTTTACCTTTTGTGCAAAGCTTTCAAAATCATCATCAATTTCAAAATAAGCAACAAAACCCTCTTTTTGGATAATCTCACAACCCAACACTTCAGTAGCAACAAACTCGTTAAGGTGTGTTTGGTCAAAGTTGGTGTGCATAGCAATGTTGCTAATGTTTTTTTGCACCATTTTTTGAAGCATGTTTGCAGGATAAGTTGCAAAGTTGAGTGATTTCAGCCCACCAAAGATGATTGGGTGATGTGTGATAAGCAGAGTATTAGCTTCTAAAGAATCAAGAAGTGCCTCATCCACATCAATACTCAAAGCGATACGCTCCACATCTTGATCCATCTCACCCACTAAAAGCCCTGAATTATCCCACGATTCTTGCAACTCAAAAGGGGAGAGTTCATTTAAGTAGTTGTAAATTTCTTGAAGTTTCATCCCTGCTTCTCCTCTAATTTTGCCAACTCATCTTGAGCTTCTTTAAAATCACTATCAAGTTCAAGCGCTTTTTTATACATCTCTTTTGCTTCATCAAAATGTTTCATATCAACAAGCAAATTTCCGTAGTTATAGTAGGTAATAGGGTTGGTGCTATCAAGTGCCAAAGATACATTGAGATGATTTCGTGCACTTGCATACTCCCCAAGTTTTCTGTACACACTTGCCAATGCCTGATGGATAAATGTGTCATTTTTATCAAGTTCAACCGCTTCTTTAAGATACTCCAGCGCCTCTTCATCTCTGTCTTGCTGCATGAGCGCATACCCCATTTTAAAAAGGGTTTCTGGGTCTTTTGGTACTTTAAAATTTGCTTCGCTGTAGATTGCCAGTGCTTTTTGAAAATCACCCTCTTGCATCTTTGCATCTGCTTCTTCAATCAAGTGGGTTGTATCAAAAGATTGCGTGTTGTTATTCCCTGCGTGTTGTGATTCTTGGGGGTCCTGTAATGTCTGAATGTGTTCATAAATCTTATATGCAAAAAATGCCGATGCTCCAAGCATTAAAAGTTGAAAAAGTGTCATATTTATTGTACCTTTGTTAATGTATTGTTTATAAGTGTTATCAGTTGCAATGGATCAACTTGTACACCGTTTATTCTAGCTGCAAAATGTAAATGGGGACCTGTCACACGTCCACTTTTACCACTAAGCGCTATTACTTGATTTTCTGTGACCTCATCACCCTCATCAACTAAAAACTTACTTAGATGAAAGTAACAGGTATAGAGCCCTTTTCCATGGTTAATGATAATCGTTCCACCCGAATAGAACCGATTTGCTACCAAAACTACCTTCCCATCATTACTCGCCTTGATAGGTGTTCCTACAGGTGCACGAAAATCTGTACCACTGTGATACCCTTTAAGTGAACCGTTATAAACTCTTGCCTTGCCAAAATCACTTGTGATCACCGAATCAAGTGGCATCACAAAAGGTTTGTTGATATACCATGTATCATCTACTGTATTATAGATACGCATCGCCTCGGCATACTCTTTTGCTATCCGTTTTTTCACTTTTGGTGCTTGAGGGTTTACCTTTTTGCTGCTCACTTGAATACGCTCTTTTTTGTACTCTCCATACACAACATCAAAAGTAAAATTTTTCTTATGAGTTACACCATCTTTGGTATAAACAACACGCAATGTTTTCTCTCCCGCTTTTGCATAGTAGCTCACAGGTATCAAAGCAAAGCGTTGCGTGTTGTCTTGCGTGTTGAGAAAAGGGAAGTTTTTTTTATCAAACTCTACATACTCAAATGTAACCCCTTTTTCTTTTTCTACACGCAGCAGTGCTGTTTTTCCGTTTGCAACCTGCTTGCTCAGAGTATAATCAAAACCAAAAAGAGAAGTATAAATAAGGAGAAAAATGAAAAAAAGACGCATCAATACTCTTTCATTGCTCTTGCAATATCACGTTTTTGATCTTTCTCTTTTAAAGCGTGGCGTTTGTCATGGAGCTGTTTCCCTTTGGCAATGGCAATTTGCAGTTTGGCAAAATTACGGTCATTAAAATAGATTTGTAATGGCACTATAGTATATCCATCACGCTCTACCGCTCTTTTAAGTTTTACTATCTCTTTTTTGTGTAGCAGTAGCTTACGCGCTCCACGCTCCTCATGCCCATAGTAATGGTGCGTTGTATCAAGTCTGCCAATGTGTGCATTAAATAAAAAAGGTTCTTCTCCTACAAAACGGATAAAGCTGTCTTTGAGATTGACCCTCTTGGCACGCAACCCCTTCACCTCACTACCAGTAAGTACCAAACCAGCTTCAAACTTTTCCTCAATAAAATAGTCATGATACGCTTTTTTGTTTCTTGCTATTGTCTCACCCATGGTTATCCTCTATTAGTTTAATCTCATTGTCATCTAATCCATATAGCTCATAGACTATGCTGTTTATCTCACTATCGGTATTTGTTATTTTTTCTTGAATGGCTTGCAATGCTGTTGTATCGTGTTCAAAAAGGGGTTGCCATTCCTGTTTGAAATTTCGTTCTTGCAATTTGTTTGTAAACTTCAATTTCTTAGCTTTTTTATATTCTTTTAAAAAAGTTTCAAGCTCAAGTATCTCAAAATTTTGAAGTTTTTTTGGTATTTTTTTAAGGTTAAGTTCATCTAAAAAGTTTTCTCGTATCTGTGCTTCCTCTTTTTTCAGCAAAAGTATCCTCTCAACCAAATCAACAAGTATCTGCTGATAATTTTTTGTCTCATTATGAAGTTTATGGTATAATTCTTGTATCAGGTCTGCTTGACGCCAGAAAGGTTCCGCTGGACTCAGGATGGAGAAGTAACCGCCCTCCCTTGCAGGCTTGATTAATTTATATCTTTTATCTATCTGTTTTAGAAAGTTTTTTTCAGAATTTGCATAAACACTTACAAGATAGTTTTCCTCATCAATTACATGAAATATTCTATCATTTTCACGATAAAAAAGAGAGTATAAAGCTCTGCTATTTTGTATATTTTCAAGTACTTCATCAAAAAGGTGATTTGAAAGAATAAAAGGAAGTAATCTATAGTACTCTTTAAACTCTTTGTGTCCTTGAAATTTTTCAAGGTATCCAATCTGTTTGGCAAAAAGAAACTCTGTAAGATAGATTTCTTTGTTATTTAATAAGCCTATGGCATACTTTGTTTCTCTGTCATAGCGTTGCTTTTTTTGCATAGAAAAGAGATAATCAATATTTTGAAGATAAAGTGTATAGTTTGGGATTTGTGGAAGAGGAAAAGGTTCTAAAAATTTTGTTTTAAATGCAAAATAACCACCACG
>JAMOSN010000018.1 GCA_027068455.1 Sulfurimonas sp. | reverse complement strand
CAAAGAAATAATCTTTTGCCAAGATATTTGTACCAACTGCCCGCTCTATACCTGCACGCTCTTTTGCCATTAAAAAACTCAGATATGCGATAATTTGTTTAGATATTTCGGGTGTGGAGGGAATAGTAGATATTTTTACAATAATCATCAAAAAGTCATTGTTCATATTTGTATAGTAGGCAATGGCATCTTTTGCTTTTATGTGCATGCTTGTTACTTTTTCTCGAATATCAGGAAGCTTTTGTGTATCTGCCAATGCTTTTTTAATTTCGTTGCCGAGTATTTCATCATTTTGAAGGTTATTTGTGGCAACAAACTCTTTTATCTCTTGTAATCTTTTATCAGTCAATATCCGTTGTTGCTGTAGCTTTTCTCTAAAAGTATCTGCCTCTCCACCAAGATAGGCCGCACTCATTCCACGCTCTTTTTGTGTTTCATGGATAAGTGCAGAGATTTTACTCATCAACTTAGAAGATACATAAGATTCTTCAAAAGTAGAAACCTCATCATATTTGCTTGAGACCATCATAAATACCAAAAACAGAATTGTCACTGTCGGTATTATCGTTTGTAAAATCAATTTTTTACGTATTGATACATTTTTAAACATAAGTAACCTTTTTTGTAAATATTATAATCACGCTTATTGACATTTCCAGTGAAGCTAAAAAGTTTTTATCACTTTTTGCTTATTTTGAAATATATTTGCAACTCTTTCTTGCCATAATTCACCAAAAAGTTTCCTATCTTCTGGTGATGCTGCACCTGAATTTAATTTTTGCATAAGTGGCATCATCTGTGGTGAAGCAGGTATAGAAGATGGATCATAAATCACATCAACACTTTGGTTTGTATCTACACGTGTAAAACGTGCTGAAGAGTTGATATTTGCACGAAAATCCATCAATGAATGGCGAGCAAATTTTCCAGCCAAGCCTTTAAAACCACTTTTATCAGTTGCTCCTGTAATGTGAGAAACAACATTGCCAATCACACCAGCAACACCCTCTTCAAGTGCTTCTTTAAACTCTACTTTTAGCGTGCCTCTTACAGCTCTTTGTTCACCAAAGAGTGCTTGGAGTGCTGCTTGAGTCATTAAGTATGCTCCTGCAACTGTTGGGCAAGAGTGCCCTGCTGCTTTGACCACTTCAATGTATGTTATTTCATACTCACCTTTTTCAAATGCTCCAAGAACTGCTGCAAGAGGGTCTTGTAGCTTAATTGGTGCTACATCATCATAAAATTTAGGATAGTTCATTCATATATTCCTTTTGTAAAACTTTTGCTTTGATAACCACCTTATCACTTTGTGCTTCAAAAATATCATCAACACGCAATGATTCTATATCTAAAACATGATTATCTTTGGCTATTTGGGCAAAACCTTTTTTTGTTTTGTATTTTGGATGGTTGGATTCTAACATATTTTTTAGATGTAAAACTTGATTTTGGGCAACTTGAAAATAATTCCCAATCACTTGAGGATAATTTTGTTTCAGAGTATCAATATCTCGTTGCAATGTTGTCAAACGAAACTCTATTCTTTGTGTAAATACCTCTTTTAATTGAGTAATCTCCTCCATTTTCTCTAAAAGTTTGCGTTCTACGGAGTGTTGCTCATACGATTTTTTAAGATGTGCTAATGCCTGCGTGTTATTATAAATTTTTTGTTCTATCTTTTGGGTAAGTTGTGAAGAAAGTGTATCTAAATGGATATAAAGTTCATTGGTATCTGGTAAAAGTATCTCCATTGCAGCACTTGGTGTAGCTGCTCTTACATCAGCTACAAAATCACTAATAAGCCAATCAATCTCATGCCCTACAGCAGAGATGACAGGTGTTTTTGCATGAAAAATAGCATCTGCAACTATCTCTTCATTAAATGCCCATAAATCCTCTATGCTTCCACCACCACGCCCAACAATTATAGCATCATACTCTTGTGTATCTGCGTGTTTAATAGCTTTGGAGATAGCAAATGCAGCACCCTCACCTTGCACTAAAACATCATAAACATCTATCTCTACAAGTCTGTAACGTTTATTCGCAACACGCAACATATCTTGGAGTGCTGCACCTGTTGCTGAAGTGATAAGTGCTATACGCGATGGAAATACAGGAAGCTCTTTTTTTCTCTCTTGTGCAAAATAGCCTTGAGTTGAGAGCTTTTGTTTTAGCTGTTCATATGCCAAAGCCAAAGCTCCCTGCCCTGATGGTTCAATGGAAAAACAGTTTATCTGGTAAGAACCACGAGGTTTATAAAGGGTGATAGCTCCATCTATGACAACCTTTAACCCCTCTTCAAGACGAAACTTTAACTTAGAAGCATTACCACGAAACATCACACAACTGATAGCGGAATCCTTATCTTTAAGTGTAAAGTAGATATGACCAGAATTATGAAAAGTGATACGAGAGAGTTCCCCCTCAACAAAAACACGAGAGAAACTCTCCTCTAATAAGTGTTTTATCTGTTCATTAAGAGCAGAAACTGAAAGTGTATGTATCATAAATAATCCAATTGTTATACAAAAATAATATTTTTATTTTGGTACAGCTTAGTAAAAGTGGTGAAGTAACTGACTAAACTTTACTTCTTTCTAGCAATCATAAGTGTAGAGATATCCATAGAAAAACTTTGTATATGGAGCATTTCAAAACCAGCATTTTCCAACTCTGCTTGCATCCCCTGAATAGTAACAAAATTTTCTATAGAATCTGGCAGGTATGTATAGGCTTCTAAGTTTTTAGAGATGGCACCACCAACATACGGCAAAATTTTATGCATATAAAAATCACGAATCTTTTTGAGAAGATTTTTGTTCTCATCTTTCATAAATTCTAAAATCACAACAAGTCCACCCTGTTTTAAGACACGGTTAAACTCATAAAATGCCTCTTGACGCTCTACAACATTTCTAATACCATATGTAATACTTACAATATCTGCACAAGCATCTTCAAGTGGAATCTCTGTCGCTTTTGCTATATGATAATGAAACTCTGGAAATTTTTTACGCGCAACATCGACCATACCATTGGATGGATCTACACCAACAAGCTCTTTGATCTCTACATCAGCTTTTTGTGCCTGTTTTTGCCAAAAACCCATCATATCACCTGTTCCACACGCAACATCAACGATTTTGTCTATCTCTTTTTTCCCATAGTAGTTATATGCTAAATCACACGCTTTTTTTCTCCAAGATATATCAACACCCATACTCATAACACGATTAGCCGTATCATATGTTGGAGCGATATCATCAAACATTGAAACAATTTTTTCTTGCTTATTTTGCTGTTGTTGTGCCATATTATCCTATCCTTTTCATCCACATAATTATATCTTGACTCTCTTTGGCTAGATTTAAAATCTCAAAATTATCCTCGACTCCATCAAAACCATTTTTACCACCAAAACTAGGTGCTTCATAACAAAGATAGTAATCAACAAACTTGCGTGTTAACTTATACATTGCTGCACTACCCTCTATCATAATATTTTTATATCCTATGAGTTTGTCAAAGTTATCAGATATAAACACTTTTCTACCCTCTACTTGAAACAAAGGTATGGTTGCATCAAACTCTTTTTGACGAGAAATGATGAGAATATCAGGAGCTTTGCCATTCACAAGCCTTGCATCAAGTGTTGGTCTGTCCTCTCGAACAGTATTACCACCAATGACTAGCAAATCACATACATCACGCATAGCATGCACCTGTTTTCTTGATTGACTTGAGCTAATCACACCACCATCTGTTGTGCCATTGAGCCTTTGTGCCCATTTAAAAAAAACAAAATGCTCTTGAAGTTGCCGTTGAAATGGATACAAAAGTGCATCACACTCTTTTTTCATAATTTCAGTATAAACCATACAATTGTTCATAGACAAAATCAAATTTCCATTGGCTGCTTTTTTATTTGTATCGTTAGAGCCTACATAAACTTCTTTAATACCAAGTTCGGCAATAAGATTTGCACATGAAGGTGTTTTCCCGTAATGGGAGCATGGTTCAAGTGTAGTGTAGAGTTGCGTGTTATGAAAAATATTGTTATGATTGCTTAAAAGATGGGTATGGATATCCGCAGAGTCTTCCAATGCCAAAATATAATCATCTTGAGTGAGCTTGTGATATGCCCTTTTCAAAGCATTCACCTCTGCATGAGGTTTACCTGCCTGATGATGTGCTTCAACAGCCAATATCTCACCATATTCACCAACAACACAGCACCCAACAGCAGGATTTGGATAGGTTACACCTTGGTACTTCCATGCTTCTTGCAGTGCAAGAGACATATAAAAGTTATGATCTATTACCATTCAAAGTAAGTTTTTGCTTTTTTTACATCTGAAAAATCAAGTTCAAAACTCTCATCATCATTTTCAAGAAAAAGTTTATCACCTTCCACCTTTTTTAATGTTGCTCTGATTTTATCTTTATCAGCAGTCACAAGCGCAACTTTTTCACCGATAGATTTTTTAAAATGATCAAGAGTAGTCAGTTTTCTTTCTATTCCAGGGCTACCAACTTCTAATCTATACTCCCCTGAAACAGGTGGTGTAACATCTAAAAGAGGATTAAGCAAATGGGTAAGTTCAACATACTGTTCTAGTGGTACACTTTTTCTTTTCCCATCTTCAAAATCTGGAGATATGACACTTACACGGAAAATAGTTTCATCAAATTCATTGACAATAACAGTATCATAAAGTTCTAATCCAACAGAACTTACAACTGCTGCTATATCGTTTTGTAAACTCATTCTTCCTCTCCTCTTTCTTTGGCTATCTTTTTAAATAGTTCTTCAATGTTTTGTGATTTTTTGAGTTGTTCATCAAATTCAAAAGTCAACTTGGGACAACGGTACCATCCTTGATCTTTAAGACAATAGTCCTCAATAATAGGGCGTGCTTTTCTGAGTTGTTTTAAGTAGATTCTTTTTTCATTCTCATCAAAACCTGTCGGGTCAATATATACCTTGGCATCACTGCGACCACGAGAACACTTCACTTCAATCACACTCAACTCATGTAAACGTGCATCATTGAGTTGTGAAAGTGCTTCAGGAATAATCTCAGCTAAAACAGATTCTGTCCGCTTGAGTTTTATTTGTGCTTCTGTCATTATTATAAAGAAACTTTTTGCTCAACTTTTTTGAATGTTTCTATAACATCACCAACTTGAACATCATCATAATTAGAGATGATAACACCACATTCATAACCGTTACCAACCTCTTGTACATCATCTTTAAAACGGCGAAGAGAAACAAGTTCACCCTCAAATGCAACAACACCTTCACGAATAACACGCACAAGACCACCACGGATAAGTTTTCCATCCACAACAATACATCCAGCAACCATACCAGCAGGTGATTTAAATACATCACGTACTTCAGCTTGACCTGTTTGTTCTTCAGTCCATTTCGGAGCCATCATACCTGTAAGCATCATTGTCATATCATCAAGTAATTGGTAGATGATAGAGTATGTTCTAATATCTACATTTCTCTGTTTTGCAAGTGCTTTAACTGAACCAGTTGGACGAACATTAAATCCAAGTAGTACACAGTTTTCAGAGTTTGCAACAAGTTCAACATCACTCTCAGTAATACCACCAACACCACTGGAGATAATGTCAATTTTCACTTCCTCATTTCTAAGGTCAGACAATGCATCTTTAATCGCTTCTAAAGAACCATGCACATCAGTTTTAAGAACAATTTTGAGAGATTTTAGTCTTCCCTCTGCGATCATCGCTGTCATATCTTCTAAGGTTGATTTAGTAGATTTTGAAAGCTCTTTATGTCTTTCATACTCTTTACGTTTTTGTGCGTACTCTTTTGCCTCTTTGTCACTGTTCATAGCCATCATAATCTCACCAGAAGCTGGTACTTCATTAAGACCAACAACCACAGCAGTATGAGATGGAGTCACCTCTTTGATATTTTTGCCCATATCATTAATAAGAGCTTTCACACGACCATAAGCACTACCACATACTACATTGTTACCAACTTTAAGTGTTCCATTTTGCACAATAACAGTAGCAACCGCTCCTCGACCTTTTTCAAGTGAAGACTCAACAACAGCAGCTTTTGCTGGTGCTTTAGGATTTGCTTTAAGCTCTAACACTTCAGCAGTTAAAAGAATGTTTTCTAGTAGATCATCAATGCCCATACCAGATTTTGCAGAAACTGGTACAAACTCAACATCTCCACCCCAATCTACTGGAGAGATACCATGTTCTGCCATTTGCCCTTTTACAAGATCAGGATTTGCTGTTTCTTTATCCATTTTATTAAGTGCTACAATAATTGGCTTACCAGATTCCTTCGCTATTTTAATAACTTCAAGTGTCTGAGGTTTTACACCATCATCAGCAGCGACAACAATAATAACAATATCAGTAATATCTGTACCACGTTGACGCATATGTGAGAACGCTGCGTGTCCTGGAGTATCTATAAAAGTAATATCTTTGCCATGTTGATTAACTGTATAAGCACCAATATGTTGTGTAATTCCACCAGCTTCAGCATCTGCTACTTTTGCTTTACGTATAGCATCAAGTAATGATGTTTTACCATGATCAACGTGACCCATAATCGTAATTACAGGTGGACGCTCAACTGCATCTGGATCTTCATCAACTTTCTCTTCTGCAACATAGTTAAACTCATCTTTAGGATCGATGATAGTTACTTCTACACCAAACTCTTCACTTAGAATCTCTATCTCATCACTTCCAAGGAAATCATTTTTCGTCATCATCATACCAAGGTCAAAAAGAACTTTAATGATATCACTCATCGGACGTTTAAGTTTTTCTGCAAACTCATAAACACGGATATCCTCTGGAATCTCAACATGAGTTACTACTTCATCACTCTGGCGCTCTTTTGTATATTTTTTACGCTTATCGCGAGAAACTTTTCTACCACGTGGTGCTTGCTTTTTATTTGCATTACGACCAGCTGGTTTTGGCTGACGTGGTTTTCTTGGTTCTTCTGCAACAATTGGAGCTCTTTCTGTGGAGTTCAAATCAAGTAATACTACCTGATCGTCCATATCCATAGAAACTTCAGCTAATGAACCACCAAAAATATCAAGTTTTTTCCCTTGATCTTTTTTTGATGTCGGTGCTTGTTTTGTTGTGTTTTTCTTTTTCTTTGCAAGCTCAGCTAAAACCTCTTCACTCATTTTTCCATAAGAGGAAACATTTGCTTGCTTTTGAGGCATAGAATAGTTTTCTTCAACTTTTGGTTTTTTCTTTTTAACAATCTTTAAACCAGATTTTTTCAAAGATGGACGTACTGATGGAGTCACCACTTTTAGAGTACTTTTTGTGGTCTTTTTCTCTTTTGGTTTTTCCTCTGTTTTTGTTGTTGCTTCTTCTGTTTTTTCTGTTTTTACTTCAGCAGTTTTTTCCTCTTTTGTTTCTTGAGGTTTTACATCTGTTGGCGTAGATTCTTTTACAATCTCTTTTTCTTGAGGTTTTTCTTCAGAACTTTCTTGAGTTGCAACAACTTTTTCTTCAGAGCTCTTTTCTTCTTTTGGAGTCTCACTGCTTGACGCTTTTTGTGATGCTTTTTTTACTTTTACTTTAGGTTTACTTGGAGCAGGCGTATCCTCTCCGTTCATAATATAATTTGCTATACCTTCTGCTTGTTCCATAGTAACAACGCTTTGTGCAGATTTTATTTCAAGACCCATTTTTTTTGCTTTTTCCAAAACATCTTTTGAAGCAATTCCAAGCTCTTTAGCAATTTCGTGTACTCTAACTTTTTCTGTCATCAGTGATGATCTCCTTTAGTTTATTCATAAGTTTATCTTTTTGACCACTTCTACAATGACGCATAAGTGATTTTTGAAGCTTTTTCTCTTCATTTAGACAACTCTGACATAAATAAAAACTTCGTCCTACCTGCTTAAATGAAGATAGTTCACCATTTTCACATTGGAGCCTTAACAACTCATTTTGTGGATATCTGCCTCGGCATGAAACACACATTCGTGTCGGTTGATGAAATTTTTTCGCCATTATATCTAAATCTTACTTGATTTAATAGAGTTATCGCTCTATTATTAACCCATCGTTGTCAAAATCCAAAATTTTAACATTAAAATCTGGAAATTTCTGCTTAAATTTATTTGCAATCATTGCACTGTCATCATCATAAACAAGAGAAAACATAGTACTTCCACTTCCTGAGAGTGTGGACATCAACGCACCACTTTCATAGGCAACCCTTTGAACTGTAAAAAGTTCAGGTAATGTTTTCATTCTTGCTTTTTGATGAAACCTGTCTTGTGCAGCAAGTTTTAACATCTCCCAATCTTCATTGAAAAATGCCGCTACTGTTAATGCACAGTGAGACAGGTTATATACTGCATTGTCTTTTGAGTACGATTTTGGCAAAATTGTGCGAGATTTTGAAGTATTCATCTGCTTGTTTGGGATAACAACAACAGCTTTTAAATAATCAGGCAAATGCTTTCTTTGTGAAAACACTTTGTTTTTTTCGAGTGTTGCCACATTAAAGCCACCCATGACAGCTGGTGTAATGTTATCTGGATGTGGTTCATACACAAGTGCATGATTTAAAATACGACGCTTACTCACACGAATACCTGCTGCTTCATGTGCTGAAGAGATAGCAGACACTATAACAGCCGAAGAGCTTCCAAGTCCTCGTGACATTGGAATCTGATTATAAAAAGTAAATTTAAAATTTTGTTTTTTCTTTGTTAAGCGGGAATAATGCTCATTAAATATAGAAATAAAAAGGTTGTTCCCTTTTAATCTGGGATTATTCTCACCCTCTCCTTTAATACTCACACTAAAAAATTTTGAAGGATGGAACTCGACACGGTTACGCAGATCTACTGCCAATCCCAATGTATCAAATCCTGGTCCTAAGTTTGCAGAAGTTGCAGGTACACTAATAGTCACTAATATTTTCCTATCCTACAGCACCGATTTTATATAACGGTGTTGCAATATTTGTAAATTTATCTTCATCAAGCTCTTGTGGAAGTTTAAAAATAACCTCTTGAACATTTTCAAATTTTTGTGTCTTGATATCTTTATTTATTTTAACAAAATATAGCTTGCCTATCGCTTTTATAGGCTTGTTTTGATTAAAATAAAAAGCATCTGTTGCAAAAAGTGGTATCTTTTTTAAAATACTCAACGATTTTAAAAAAATATATGCAATTTTAATTGCCATAAAACTTCCTGGTCCATTAGCATAAAAAAGTCTCTTTACATGATACTCCTGTAAAATATTTTTAAAAAGTAGAGGTAAAACTTCAGAACTTTTTTCATAAGACTCTATCACTTTTATAAGCTTGAGATTCTCATAGATTCCTATTTGGATAGGCGAACTTAGAGTAATAGCTACTATATCTACATTTTTTTTATGCATACGCTTTTTCTAACTCTTTTGTTTTTTCACCAACCAATTCTACTACTTCATAGTTTTGTGCATCTTTTAAAAGCTCAAGAGTCAGCTTATGGTTTAAATCATGACTCCCTGCAAAAGCTTCATAATTCCCCACAAAATTCATCCCTATAAGACTCATATCACCAATAGCATCTAAAATTTTATGTCGCACAAACTCATCATCATAACGCAGTCCTTCAGGATTAAGAATCTTTTTCTCATCCAAAACAATGGCATTTTCCAGCGAACCACCAAGTGCTAGCCCTTTAGAACGCAAGTACTGCACTTCATGTAAAAAACCAAATGTTCTTGCTTTTGCAATCTCATTCTTATAGTTCTCTTTTGTAAAGTGTAAAACAAACGCCTGTTCTTTTATCACTGGGTGAGGAAACTTAATAGTAAAATCATATTTTAAATCTGGTGACGGGGAGAGTTTGACATATTTATCACCATCACGAATCTCAACATCTTTTTTAATAAGCATCACTTTTTTAGGTACATCAAGTTCCACAACTTCAGCTTCATCCAAAAGCATACAGTAACTTGCACTGCTTCCATCCATAACTGGCACTTCATCAGCATCTACAATAACACGCAAGTTGTCGATGCCATACGCATATACAGCGGAAAGAAGATGCTCTATCGTAGAGATAACATACCCATCTTTACCAATAACAGTAGCCATCTTTGTATCAACAACATTCTCAGGAACCAACGGAATAGATACACCAATATCACTTCTATGAAACACTATGCCACTGTTTGATTCCAAAGGTTCAAGTCTTAACTTAACAGGACTTCCTTTGTGTAAGCCTATTCCTACAAGTTCAACTGGTTTTTTTATTGTTGTTTGATACATTTTCTTACCTTATCTATTATCGATAATTTTTTTAGCGTTTTTAATTATATCACTAATATTGAGTTTTATCCATTTTTTATCCATCCACTCTTGAGGACGTACTTCAATCCCTTGTACCAAAACACCAAAATGGAGATGATCACCCATAGCATAGCCTGTTTTACCAGTATTTGCTATTTTTTCTCCTGGAGAGACCTCTTCACCTTTGGAAACTTCAACACTTGAACAGTGTCCATAAAGGGTATAAAGTCCAAGTCCGTGTGAAATAATCGGCATATTTCCATAAAGACCATTATAATCAGAAAAAACCACTGTACCACTGTTTTGTGTTTTAATAGGAGCCATTGCATGACTTGCAAAATCTATCCCTAAATGGTACGCTTCACTAATAAATTTTCCTTTATAATAGTATTTACGATGATCTCCAAAATGTGCTACAACTTTCCCATTTTTCAAAGGGTACATTTTATTGATTTTAAAATCACTAATCATCTCATCAGGAACTACTGAAGTTATCTTATGGATTAGGGCTTCATTCTTAGCACGTACATCTTCATTGATGATTTTAAACTGTTCTAGCTTGTCTTCAACACCTTGTGTTTCTTCAAATTCCTCTGCCAAATCGTAAATCTTCCCTTTTAAAAACTTATCTGAAAGCTTGATTTTAGAGAGTTTGTATTGTTTGTTTTTCAAGTAGAGTGGCACATAAGACTTTGCAATATTACCTGCACTATCTTTGGCAACAACAGTTGCTTTAAAACCTCTATCAGTTACTGGCCATGCTAAAAGAGCTATATAGTATCCCTCTTCATAAAATGGTTGTGCTTTAAAATGTTTGCCATGATTTGATTGTACATAGACCTCATCAAGATTATCATCAGATACTCTAAAGATAACTAACGCAGAACCACCACGAGAGATTTTATATGAGTTATTGACAATACTTACACGAGGTCTTTTTTTGTCAATAACAAGTGGAAACACTTTAAGTGCTGTGTTGCCATTAAAAAAGTTCCACTTACTCACATCTTGTGCCTGCACAATAACCTGCACTTTTTTATCTTTCATAGCATAAGCACCTCTTGGTGCTTCTATTTCAAGGTTGATATTACCTTGTGGGACTAAGAGCTTCTCATAACGTAACTCCTTATCTCCAGAAAGTGTTCTTAGTATCACCTTGTATGATTGTAGCCCTGTATCATCTTTAATCGAAATTTGCAGCGGTTTTTTTAAGTTCCAGTATCCATTTGTCTGCATCTGAATCTCTGGCGCATTTCTTTCAAAAGAAGCAGAAAAGTAAACATAAAGTGATGCTGCTATCACCAGTGCAAAAATTCCCAATCCCATAAACGAAGAGTTATTTTTTCTTCTCAATTCATATATCCTTTATTGTTGTTATTATTTTATTATTTTCATCTGTTTTTATTAAAAGAGCCTCTTGTACATGAACAACACGCAACACCTCTTTCATAATGACAAAGCAATCTTCTAGTTCTGCTCCACTAGAGCGTAAATCCTCATCACTTACAAAAAGTTGTGCTAGTGTCGCATTCTCTTTTAAAATCATACTGTCTAAAAGTTTTGCTTTTAATCGAAACAAAGACAAAGGGTGGGAGTTTTGTAAAAAATGTGTCACTTTTTTATACTCTGCACCCATCTCAATAAGTTCACTAGCCAAAGCAAAAACAGTACCATCAACCTTTGAACTGCTAAAGTATTCATACTCTACTAACAAGGCACCATAAAGTGCTGTAGCCATTTTTTTATTTATTTTTATATGATGTAATTTAAAAAAATCACATAACTCCATACTCTTTATCGATACTTCATACACATAATCTGATGAAGCGGGAATATGTTCACGTAACTCTTTATACCAAGGTAAAAATTGATACATTGGTGCTATTGCCTCTTTTTGAACAAGTGTTACTTTTTTATGCAAACTCAACACAAAAGAATAAAGTACACTTCCACACGCAACACTATCATTATCTACAACTATGGTCACATGTTTGGCATCTATAAATTTTTCATATGGTATCAAATGTTTTATCACTTTTATATTTTATAAACTATGGTCTTATTATATCGCTTCTCTCTTAAGAGATATGTTAAATCATAAAGTTACACTTTATTGTTCATTTTGTAAACGTATGCCAACACTTCTGCAACAGCTCCAAAGAGTGCTTCAGGGATTGGTTTTTCTACCTCAACTTCAGCATATAAACTTCGTGCAAGTGGTGGATTTTGTACTATATGTACATTGTTTTCTCGCGCTATTTTTTTGATTTGGGTTGCGATATTATCGACCCCTTTTGCCACTACTATCGGTGCATGGGATGTCTCGGCATCATATTTGATGGCAACAGCATAATGGGTAGGATTGGTAATAACCACATCAGCGTTTGGGATCTCTGCCATCATCCTTTTTCGTGATGCTTCCATCTGAATTTGACGGATTTTTGATTTTACAAGAGGATCCCCTTCCATATTTTTCATCTCATCTTTGATCTCTTGTTTGGACATTTTTAAACCATCAAAATATTGTTTACGAACAATAATCAAATCAATTATCGCAAAAACAAAGATAATTAAAAGCATCACAAGAGCAATAATAATCATTTTATCCTTAAGCCAGTTCAATTGATCTGCAAAACCAAAGAGTGCTACAGTTGGAAGCTCCGTAATAAAATAAAAAAAGAAAATAAAGCCAACCCCTAATGTTGTAAATGATTTAAAGGTGATTTTAACACCCTCTATCAGTTTTTTTAATGAAAAAAGATTTTTCATACCCTTGATAGGATCTATTTTTTTTAAATCGGGGGTAATTGCTTTTGTGGTAAATAAAAATCCAAACTGAGCAAGTGCTGCAATAACACCTGCAATAGCAACAGCTGTCGCAATAGGTAAAACAACCAGTAAAAGTTCCCTTGCAGTCACAATGGCAACATCAATGGCAAAAAGATTATCTATTGGAGTACCAATAAGAGAAAAATAGTACTTTGCCAATAAAATCATATGTTTTGCCATAAATGGGAATAGCATTAACATACTTAATATAGCTACAAAAAGAGTAATAACTCCAGAAACATCCTGAGATTTTGGAACATTCCCCTCTTTTCGGGCATCCTCTATCTTTTTGGGGGTGGGTTCTTCTGTTTTTTCAGCATCATCAGCCATGAGACACTCCTCCCCTTTTTACAAGACTTATGAAATTTTCATAGAAAGATCAATCCATGATGCTTGATGGATAAGGCTTCCACTACTGATTGCATCAACTCCTGTTTTTGCATAACTTTCAATCGTCTCAAGTGATATATTACCGCTTGCTTCTAAAAGTATATGTGGATAGTTTGCATCTCTGTAAGCTACCACTTCACGCACCTCATCTGGTGTCATATTATCACACATCACTATGTCTGCATCAGCTTCAAAAGCCATCTTTGAAATAGAGAATGTTTCAGCTTCCACCTCTATCTTTGCAGTAAAAGGGATCACTTTTCTTGCTTTTTCTATATACTCTTTTAGATTTTGAATCGTTTTAAGATGTGTATCTTTAATCATTAAAGAGTCATCAAGACCCATTCGATGGTTAGTCGCACCACCACAGCGAGTTGCATATTTTTCAAAAACACGCAAGAGTGGACGGGTTTTGCGAGTATCTAAAAGTTTTACACCATAAGGCTCAATTATCTCTGCATACTTGCGTGTTAAAGTTGCTATAGAACTTGCATGCAAAGCCATATCCAAAATAGTTCTCTCAGTTCTCAGTACTGCGTGTGATGAACCTTTAATGATAGCTAGTACATCACCAACTTTAAAAGACTCACCATCTTTAATCCCCCATACAATCTCCAAATCCTCTTGCTTTGCCAACTCATCGATATATAATGCACCAGCAAAAACACCATCACACTTTGCAATGATATCCGCCTTCGTTGCAACACTTGGCTCTACCAAAGCATACAAATCACCCCTGCCCACATCTTCAGCCAATGCTTCTTGAACAAATTGTTTTATCATAATGCCAACATTCTCTCAAGTGCGATTTTTGCCCATTTTTGCGTTTTTTCATCTACCTGAATCTCATTAATAGGCTCACCATCATCAATCGCTTTAAGTGTCAAGTAAACATCTTCAAGTGTTGTTTCATTCATCGTTGGACACTCTGGTTTTGTAGAACTTAGTACATAGGTATTTTTAGGACGTAAACGGTTTACCATATTAAATTCAGTCCCAACAGCTACTTTTTGATCTTCAGGAAGTGCTGTAATATACTTGATAAGTTGTGAAGTTGAACCTACAAAATCTGCTGCTTGACAGATAGCTGGATCACATTCTGGATGTACAGCTATTAAAATATCTGGATATTTTTCTCTATAGAACTCTATATCATCCAATGTAAAAAGTTGATGCACCGAACAAAAACCATCATAACAGATGATATCACACTTATTTGGATCTTTGTCATCTACACCTATTACCATAGATTCAAGCCCCATGTCATTTGCTATATTTTGCCCAAGACATCTATCTGGAACAAAAAGAATCTTTTTCCCCTCTTGCATAGCTGTAGTAATAATTTTTTTAGCATTGGCACTAGTACATACCATACCACCCATCTCTCCAACTTTGGCTTTTACATCAGCACCAGAGTTGATATATGTGATGGGAAGTATATTTTCATTGGCTATACCATGGTCATTGAGAAACTTCACAGCTTCGTCGTATTGGATATCAGTAATCATACTTGCCATAGCACAACACGCAACCTTAGGCATCACAACACGTTTTTCAGGTGAGAGTACTTTAACACTTTGTCCCATAAAACCAACACCACAAAAAAGTACAAATTCACTATCATCTGCCTGTGTCTTCATAGCAAGTTCTAGTGAATCACCTGTAATATCACCAACTTCAAACACTTCATCTCTTTGGTAAAAATGTGCAACAACTGTTACACTCAACTTTTTTTTGAGTTCATCTATCTTTTTTCTGAGTTCTACATTTGTCAATTTCAACAACTTATCCTCTGTCTATTTTATAGTTACGCAATTATATCAAAAAAGTTGTATAACTAATAAATATATAAACTCTCCTCAACACCAATAATAGGTTCTATAATTTCAGGTGTTGTAATTTGCAGTTTTTTTGCTATTTTTGGATTAACGATATAACTTACCCATTTACTAAAAACCTCATCTCCTTTTTGTAGTTTTGGTACTTTGTAATGAATAATTTTTGTAGCTTTAGCCTCTAAGTTTTGATTTATTTTATATCCAACTGCTTGATTTGGGAGTGTTGCCTCTGCATTTTTATTTTGCAAAACTATTATAAAAGTTGCCTCTTTATCTTCAAGAGGAGATTTTTCAAAGTTTTGCCATATAATTTTTCCATCTCTTTTGATGTATGTTTGAACAAATTTCAATCGCATTGGATGGGTAATAATATAATGTCCCATCATATTGGTTATAGTAACATCTAGTTGTTGCGTTTCTTTATCATATTCCAAATCTATCTTCACAGCTTTTTTTACCATTTCTGGGGAATGGACTCCTAAAAATCTATGTGTTGCATACTCTGTACGACCTTTTTTATTAAACTTTTCATTACCACCATCCGCCTTTGGCATATGACATTTTATACAATCACTTTGCGGTACTTCTTTTTTTTGTGTTCTACACACTTCAAACCCTAAATTATTTTGTTTATGGGAATGACATCCCATACACACCATCGAGTTTTTATATATCTCATTAGATGCTGCTTTATGTTTATCACTATCATCAGGATCTACTAAATTAGCATACATAGTAGGTTTAATACCATCTTTCGCTGATGAAATATTGATATTATATTTTTTACTATGATAAACATCTTTTATCTGATGACAATAATAACAAGAAACACCATCTAGTTGTCGTTTATCATTTTTATTTGGTTGTTCTTCCCCTTTCATCAATGCTCTTAGATTACTACTTCCTGGCATATGACAAAGTGCGCAGCTGTACTTATTCTTATTGACAGCATTTTTTACTTTAGCATGCACCTCATCTTTAAAAAGTGATGACTTATGATGCATCGATTGCGTATGTTCATAATGAATATCTTCATGACACTCTTTGCAAGTTTGTGTATCAAGATATTTTGCCTCCAATGAGAATAAAAGAGATAGTAATAAAAATACTTTTTTCATGCTATAGCCTTTTTTATAAATTTCTTTCCCATTATAACCTTAACTAACTTATAATTAATATTAGATATGATTATTTTTAATAAAAAAACTCAATTTAATACTTATTTGTGTAAAATGTCATAAATTTTTTAGAAGGTATCTGTTTTATGGATTTTTTATTCAATCTTAATGCACAATTTTACATCATAGCCTATCTTGTTGGAGGTATCCCTTTTGGTTTACTTTTAGCAAAACAGTTTGCTGGTGTTGATGTTAAAGCAGCAGGAAGTGGTAGCATCGGAGCTACAAATGTGTTGCGTGTTGTCAAAGATAAAGACCCAGCTTTAGCAAAAAAACTCGGTATTGCAACATTGGTACTTGATGCACTCAAAGGTGTTGTTGTTTTAGTGATTGCCTATTTTATGGGTCTGAGTGAAGCCGCACTCTGGGGTATAGCTGTTTTGGCAGTTGTTGGGCATTGTTTTTCCCCTTACTTGGGTTTAGAAGGTGGCAAAGGGATAGCAACGGGGATGGGAGTTATGATGTTTATGCTCCCGATTGAAACTTCCATTGCTCTTGTTGTATGGGGGATTATGGCAAAAACAGTTCGTATCT
>JAMOSN010000017.1 GCA_027068455.1 Sulfurimonas sp. | reverse complement strand
TGTCTTTGTTTGGTTTGTAAAAACGCAAATCATAAACGGTAATTTTATCCCCACATGGAGTTTTCATTGTTTTTGCTTTACGCACAGCAGGTGCCGGCATAATTGTATGGTCAACTGTAAAAGAGTCAAGTAATGGCATTTTGAAAATCCTTCAATTTAATTAGAAGTATTTTAGCAAAAAAGTTTGATTATAAATTGAAGTAAGATAAGCTCGAAAGAAGTTTAAAAGTACTAAAGCTTTACAGATTTAGTGAAGATTGTGCAAAAGTCCAATAAAGGCTAGGCTTAAAGCCTGCCGTATTGGATTTTTGTGTACCCCAAGGGCACTTTGTCGTTTCACTCGGGTGCTGATTTGCTGAAGCTGTGAAGCGACTATACGCGAGCTTCTTCGCGGCGATTTAAATATGCCCAGTTAGCATCTACACGCTCTTGCCACTCTTTAATGAGGTATTTGTACTCATCTTTAAATAAGTGTTTAAAACGCCCTTGTGCAGCAAGATACTCTTCAACTGGTACAACATTTTTAGGTCTGTAAGTGATGTTTAACTCATGTCCATCAATGATTTCATAAAGTGGGAATACTAAAGAATCTGTTGCTAAGTCAGCAAGCATCATAGTATCTTTAGGATCAAATTTCCACTCAGTTGTACAAGGAGAAACTGCATTGATAAATACAGCACCCTCAGTTGCAAAACCTTTTTGGATTTTTTTCACCATATCTTTCCATTTATTTGGAGCAACTTGTGCAGCATATGGAATATTATGCGCAGCCATAATACCCATCATATCTTTTTTATTACGTGTTTCACCATAAGAAATAGAACCAGCCGGTGTAGTTGTAGCACTTGCACCAATAGGTGTAGAAGATGAACGTTGCCCACCTGTATTTGCATAGACTTCATTATCAAGGACAACATACATCATATCATGATTTCTCTCCATACAACCAGAAATCCACTGAAAACCGATATCGTAAGATGCACCATCACCACCAAAAGCTACAAACTTAGGATTACGATCTGGTTGCTTGAGTCGACCTTTTGTTTTTAAAGCTTTATACATTGCTTCTGCACCTGAAATTGCAGTAGAACTATTTTCAAAACCGATATGGATCCAAGAAGCATCCCAAGAAGTATAAGGATAAACTGCAGTACATACTTCCAAACAACCTGTTGAAGCTGCAAGAACTAAATCATCATTCGTTGCATTTAAAACCTCACGAACAATGATAGAGTGAGCACAACCAGGACAAAGAAGGTTTGCACCTTCAAAACGGTCAGCCGATGTTGAAAACTCTTTTAGGTTTTTAATTTTTTTCATTTCACTCATACTAATTTCCTATAAATAAGCTAGTTTCGGTCCACGAACACCGATAAACTGTTGTTGTTTTGTAAGTACTTTACCTGCATCAGCATTTGCTTGAAGCTCAGTATATAAATCTACTAAATGTTTTTTTGTCAAGTCACGTCCACCAAGACCATAAATATAACCACTTAAAAGCATCTTAGAGTCTGTATTGAACAATGCGCCTGCAATTTCATTAAACAATGCACCTGCTGTTCCTCCAGGAGCAGAACGGTCAAGTGCTGCTACTGCTTTAACATCTTTAAGCACTTCAGCAATTTTAGCAAAAGGGAATGGACGGAAAACTCTGATACCTACCACACCTGCTTTAATCCCTTTTTCACGCATTTCCAGTGCTACTTCACGAGCAGTTTCAACTGATGTACCCATACAAACTACTGCAACATCAGCATCTTCCATACTATACTCTTCAATCTGATTATATTTACGCCCAGTAAGTTTTTCAAACTCTGCAAATGCAGCATCAATCTTATCTGGCACAATTGTCATCATATCATTATGTTGACGAGCCTTATGTTCAAAATGCCAGTCCTCTTCAGTCTGTACACCATGCGTTACTGGATATTCAAAATCCAACATATCATTCATTGGTTTATATTCACCAACAAATCCATATGCAGTATCATCATCCATAGTTTTTACACCTTGTGCAGTATGAGAAGTCATAAAACCATCCTGATTGACAATAGCAGGGATTCTTACATCATGATCTTCACTTACCTTAAAAGCAATAAAGTTTAAATCATATGCTTCCTGTGGACAATATGCATCAAACTGAATCCAACCAGAATCACGTGCCATATACATATCAGAATGATCACCATTTACATTTAAAGGAGCAGCAAGTGCACGATTTACTATATTTAATACTATTGGTAAACGCATACCTGAAGCCTGATAAAGTGTCTCAGCCATCAATGCCAAACCTTGAGATGATGTTGCAGTAGCAACACGTCCACCTGCAGCTGCAGCACCAATACATCCAGACATTGCTGCATGCTCGGACTCAACCATAACAAACTCACCTTCTACATAGTTGTCTGCTTTAAACTTTGCATAACCCTCAACAATAGGAGTTGAAGGAGTAATCGGGTATGCTGAAACAACATCAACCTGACACTGTCTTAATGCTTGTGCAGCTGCGAAGTTTCCATCCCAAACTTCAATATCTCTTAATTCCATTTTATCAAATGCCATCTATTTCTCCTTCTCTTCTTTAGTAGGCCAAGAAGCTATCTCTGTTTCTTCATCTGCTAATTCTGGAAACATTAAAAGTGATTTTGGATTTGTAGGACAAACCTCAACACAAATACCACACCCTTTACAGTGATCCATATCAACACCTATCATTTTCTTATCTCTTGAAATAATTGAAACATCTGGACAATAGATCCAACAAAATTGACAATCTATACAATAATCTTTATTGAAAATAGGTTTTTCAATTCTCCAATCAGCTACACTTGCAGTAAAAGAGCTGTTTGGTGAGTAGTTACGATCTTCTTGACGTGTTCCTGCAATATCTTCTATAGCACCATCGAAAGTACGGAGCATTGCTCCGATTTCAAATTCATCCCAACCAGTATTTGCCATCATTAGCTCCTTATTTCACTTCATCATATGCACGCTGAATAGCGATCATGTTTGCATCAATAATTTTTTGAGGTAGTTTCCCTAGAATTCTTTGCATACTCTCTTTAAAAAACTCAATATCATACATTTCAGATACTTTCATAAATGCACCAAGCATTGGTGTATTTGGAATAGGACGACCGATAGTCTCTTGAGCAATTTTGATACAATCTACCGTATAAACCTCTTTATCAGCTAATTTTGGTTGAGATGCAACAAGTTCATCTGTACTCATATGTGTAGTAATAATATACTTAGTACTCTCTTTGCCATTAATAGTTACATCAGATGTGTAAACTAGCGCAGGGTCGATTACAAATACATAATCTGGTTCCATATATTTTTCGTGATTCATAATAACTTTATCATCCACACGATTATAAGCAGTCATCGCTGCTCCACGCTTTGCTGAGCCATAAAATGCAAAAGCTTGCACATGTTTACCAGTTGTAGAAATTACATCAGCCAAACCTTTAGCACCTGTTACAGCACCTTGACCTGCACGACTATGCCATCTGATTTCAAGCATAAGTTCTCCTTCAATTTTTCAAGAAATTTGATTTTCTTCAAAGTCTATTTACCAGTATTTTAGGCAACCAGCACTTAAATATAGCTTGATGTTTCGCTTAAGATAAAGAGCTCAGCTAAGAGTGTGATAATTTTTCACTTCTAAGATACTCAATTGCCTCTAAAGAATCACTAAATATCATATTTGTAAACTTTTCTAATGCTTCTTTGTTGTCATATCCACTTGTTACACCTATACATTTTATACCAGCATTTTTGGCTGAAAGCATATCCATACGGGTATCACCTATCATATATATCTCTTTATTTTTCGTATCAAAAGCCTCTAATGCCTTAAATATAGGCTCTGGATGGGGTTTTGGATTTTTCACATGTTCTCTTCCTATTAAAACATCAAACTTATCCATCAAACCAAAATGCTCCATCAGTATTTGTGAATATTTTCCTGTTTTTGTCGTCACAATACCTAATGATGCAAAATCGTTTGCCATTGTAACAGCATCATATGCACATGGTAAAAGCTGTGTTTTTTGTGTAGATATCTGGCGATAATGTTCTTTGTAACTTGTTACAAAATCCCACACCTTCGATTCATCAACACCAAGTTCTCTAAACATCACATCCAAAGGATGCCCAATCAAAGCTTTAATAGCTTCATCATCTGCATGTTGCACACCAAAAACATCAAAACTCTTATGAAAACTCTCTAAAATTGCTTCTGTTGAATCTATAAGTGTGCCATCTAAATCAAATAATATTATCATTCTTTTTCTCCAGTTAACAAAGATAAATTATATCATATCCCTCAACACCTATACATTCAATTTTCTAAATATAAAAAATAATCAGTTAAATTTTATTTATATTTGAGTAAACTTTATTATTAAAACAAAGGAGACATCATGCAAAAACAATTTTTGTTTATTATGTTTATAATGATAAACTTATTGCTTAATGGTTGTAGTAGTTCTAGTAGTGATTCATCAAAAGTCACTTCTACAGTTTCAATAGCATCACAAGAATATAATGTCAGTATCGTTGATGATGCTATCATGGGAGCAAAAGTCAGTGCACCTGAATGTACTGATTATAAAGATAACGGAAAAGGAAATTACACCCTGATAGGATGTTCTATGAAACCAAGCACCATTGAGGCACTTGGTGGTATTATAGATTTAAATAACAATCAACAAGCTGACATAAATGAAACAGCACAAACAGCACCATTAAAATTGCGTGTTAAGCAAAGTGGTTTGGAAAATGGTTTTACAGTTTCTCCACTTACAACACTCGCATCGTCTGAAGATACAGATTTAGATGCACTTGCAAATGCTTTAGGTATTACAAAAGAGCAACTTTTCAATGCTGAAAACACACAACTACAACAAGCTGTTAATATTTTACTTATATCAGCACGAAATGCAGGGATTGTAAAATATGATACTTTTTTAAAGGATTTACAATCAAAAATAACACAAAGTTCGAAAAAAGGAGTTGAAGCTATTGCTGATGCTCATCAGTACATGAAAAACAACCAAGCAAAATATAGAGAAGAATTTGGTGTTGCCTTTGGAGGTTTTATCTCTGATACAACAGGGTTAGATACAACAAATACAAAACAATCACTTGTCTCAATTGCAAAACAAAATAGTGTAACCACAGGGAAAATAAAACTTGCAGGATTTGTATATGATAAAGTTATTGCTAATGCAACAGTAAATATTTTTGATGGAAATACTTCCATAGCTACTGGTATAACAGATACATTTGGACGTTATTCAATAGAACTTGATCAAGCTATTTTAGAAACAGATAAAGTGTTAAAAATAGAGGCTGTACTTGAAAAAACAAAACTTGTTTCCTACATTACTACAAAAGAGATTAAAGAAGGGCTCATCGCACAAAAACTTTCAAGTGCTAATGAAGTTTCTTTAATTGTTTCTAATGTAACAACAGCAAAATCAGTGCTCATTGAAAAAACAAATCCTCAAGCACTCAAAGATCCTGAAAAATTACAACAAACAAAGACAAAAATTGAAATTACATACCCAACAGAACTGTTGCAGATATCTGCTGCAATTCAAGATGTCGTTGATAATAACAAAACTATAGAGCAAAATGACACATTAGCATTTGCACATAGTATGGTTGATCACAATCAGACAACACAAATTATCAATATTACAACACCATCTAATATAGAAATCAACACCTCTTCTATAGTAGAAGACCCTATGTTATATGTACAATTAAATAACAATATTGAAAATACAGAGGCATCTTTAAACTATAGAAACGCTATAGAAAATAAAAAGCTTTACTCTCTAAAATACTTTGGGAGTAACCTAGAATATGAATATAATTTACTTAAAAGTAATGGTACTCACGAGTATAAATCTTATGAAAAACAACCTAATGGTACATGGAGTGAAGTAGATTCTAAAATAACTGGCAAGGATACAATCATCAGTTGGTCTCAAGACAACTCTATACTTTTTGTTTCAGGAGAATGGCAACCATTTAAAGAGACACTTCTTAGTGTTGAAACAATCACTATACACAATACTCCTGTTCATGTATATAGAACAAAATATGAAACAATAGGTGAACCAACACAACTCTATTTTGATAATTTTATTAAAAATGCAAATCATAATGGAGAGATAAACTTCACTTCTCTTAACGATACAAATAAAACACTTACTATCAACTATGATGAAGGTGGTTCTACATTTAGTCAAAAATATGTTTTATATGATAATGGAACGTACACCATTGCAGGTGATCCAAGCACTTTATATAAATACAAAACTGTTGAGTATTTTAACAAATCATATATTATTTTTAAAGATGGTCAAACAAGAGATGGTGGTGGACGTATTTTTTATCTTGATTTTACAAATCAAAAAGTATATGAGAGAGATTTCCACGATATAGGATTTAGTGAAGTAGATATTTCATACGACAATGAAGAAGTTGTAAAGTTATGGAAAAATCTTAATCATAATGCATTCAATTTACTCAATACAATGATGGAAGAAAATGTTTACCAACAACAGTTTAATGCTTCATTTACATACTATCAAGCAACACAAAATACAATTTACAACTTTATTAAAACTATCATACTTCAAAACAATCCTCCAGTATTTGAAACTGCATTAGAGCCTTCTCTTAGCCTTAAAACAAACGATACATACACATTTGTTTGTAGTGCAACAGATCCTGAAAATCAAGGTGATATCCATTATGAATGGATTATTGATAATGCTATTGAAGCAGAAAATACAACAGGAAAATTCACATATACATTTAATGATGCAGGAATTTTTCATGTAGAATGTAAAGCAACTGATACTGATGGAAAATTTACAACAAGCAAAACAATTGTCACTGTTACAAATAATACAACTAACACAGATGTACAACAAAGTGTTTCTGCACTCTTAACACCAGCAACGACAGCAGATGTGTATGATGCGAAAAATCTTGTTACACAAATAAGAGAAGCTAGTGATTCTTTTATAGATTTAAGTAATGATATGAATGGTTCAACAATTGTCGGCTCGCAGTATAGTGCTCTTGTTAATAATATTACACCAAAAGTTGACTCTATTACAAGTGATTTAAATAGTTCTGTTGCTTCATTTGATGTATGTTTAAGCTCTTTTGTTACAGATGTTGAGAGTGACTTTAATACAACAATAAATTCTTTAACTACCCGTTTAGATGCTATAGATACACTTCTTCGAGAGCATGATACAAATGAAACATGGGAAGATAATACACAAGCAGGTGATTCAATCAAACATAGTTATAATAAATCTGGAACAATAGTAACTGAAGTATTTAGTCTTAATGATATGAATGTAACAGCTGTCTATGAAGAAGATGAAAATAAAGATGGAGATGTTGAGAGTGTTAATGCACATGGGCTTATCCGTTTAAATGGTAATAACTACGATGTCAATATTACAACACTTAGTTTTGATGGAACAGATGCAAACTTTACAATGAATGGTACAATTGAAGGTGATAATGATGCAGTTATGAATCTTAAAGAGCTTTCGATACACTTTAAAGCAGGCGATATCCAAAACCCTTATGATTACTTTACAAATATTGCGATAACAGCAGATGGTACAATCACAACAGAGGGAAGAACACTTCAAGGGAAACTGACACTTGATGATAATGATCAACTAAATAACAAACTTGTAGGTTCTATGAGCTGTCTAGCAAATGAACCAAACTTTGAAGGTTCTGTAAATATCAATATGCCTCTTTCAGCATTAAAAACAATCGCAAAAGATGATGATAATAAAGTGAATGATAATGGATGGTTAAGTGACTCAATACTTCTTGAAGCCGTATTTGAAGATGGTTCAAAAAGTTTCATTATTCGATACAATACTCGTAGTGAATATGATATTAGTACATCTACATTCTATCGCTATTACACAATACAAACACAAGCAGATACAAATGTATCATGTGTTGCAACAGACAATCGAAATAATACAATCGTCACACATACTTTTGAATGTGATGATAATGTAAAAATTACACCTTATGTTACATACAATAATATTGTGACATTACATGTCAATTCTCAAGAAATGAAAGTTTCTTCTGTATGGTGGTATAATGATGACTCATTATATTCACTCAATATGCATATAGATGATGAGGGTGATGTGAAATATAATGAAGACAACGGTACTCTTTTACTTCATGGTCAAGAGTTTATCGTTGATGATATAAATGTCACAAAAGCAACTGATTTTACAGATTATAACTTTGATATAAATATTCAAGGAAAACTGACTGATGGTGATAAAGTAATTGCTGCACACATTGGTCTTGCAAATGTACTCAATACAACACAGGCACAATTGTATGCTCAAGATCTAAACATCACTGATGGTTCAGACACTTTGAGAGCTTATAAACTTTCATATGGTATGTATAGTCATGATATGAAAGCATATCTTGAAAATGATGGTTTTAAAGGTAATGACTCCTGGATGCATGATAGTAACTTAGATGTTGATTGGGTATATCGATACTTCACATCATCTACATATAATCTTGAAAATGCACATATAAGTTCAGATACAGAAGATTATATTACAGCAGCAACTGTTGAGAATCTTCATCTTCAACTTACTGATACAGATAATGAGACTTTAGTTGTTGATGCAAATATTTCGTATCTTAATGATTTAAATGAGACATATGATGTAAGTTTTGATGGTAACTATCAGTATAAAAATACAAATTTCCAAGGGCATATTGATGGTAAAGGTTTTTTTCTTAATGATATTCTTACACTTGATGCAAATATAGATGGTTCTATTACTGCAAATGGATATGAACCATTTAGTTTAGTTTCTGATGTTACTGTAGATGCAAATGAATTAACTGCAAATACTCTTTTAAGTAGAGGAGAAGATCCTGTATATCAACTTGGTATTGCACTAAGTGGAAATCTTGATTCAAATATAACAGTGCGTTTAGGTGATAGTAATGGTATTATAGGAACATACACACTACAAAATGACACTGATGAAGTGTTAGAGTTTAGTTTCACAGATAAAGATGGAAATACATTGGCAAATGTGGGTGAATCAACCACTGGTAATAGTTGGGAAATTCAATACTCTGATAATTCTTCAGAAACACTTTACTAAGAGAGAACAAAGATGAAAAAGTTATTATTATTTTCAAGTGTACTTTGTCTTGCATATGCAAGTGAAAGTACACCACAGACTACAGAAAACTATAGAGGGTATAACTATATAAGTATTGGGATGGAACAAATACAATATGAAGAAGATATTACTCTAAGCACAGGAGTTAAAGTTCACTCTAAAGCACGTGCTTCAAGTCCTGTTTATATAAGTGGAAGTCTTATTCGAGTCAATGATACATTTGATTTTTCAATTGATATATCTTCAACTCTATTACCTAAACAAGTAAATGAAAAATGGTATACCGATGGTAATCTTGCACAACAAAATAAATTTGATGCCCTTATTACAAATATGCAATTTTTAGGTCACTACAAAATAACAGATAACCATAGAATTCTTGCAGGAATTATGTACAAACTTAACAGTTTTAAACGTTATGACTTTAAAGATGAAAATGGTAATCCTATCTTAGATACAAATACAGGAGCTAAAATAGGATTAACAGAGGAGAGGGTAGCAACACTTTATGCCGCTGTAGGATACGGTTTTGAAAGTACACCTTTTGCTAAACCAAACAGTATTCGTTATAAATTTGATCTACTTGCTGCACATGCAATATGGAATGAAGCAACAAATACAGGATTTGAAAGAGTGGTTTTTGACTCTATAAATGCTTATAAATTTTCAGCATCTGGATATATAGGATACACTATTTATAATAATGTTGAATTAGGATGCTTTCTTAATTATTTCAAAGAATATAAAAATGGTGTTGATACTGCCTCAGATCAACATACAAAATGGCCAGACAATACCTTGTCAATTTTACAAGGTGGTGTCAGTCTCGTATGGAATTTTTCCAAAAACTAACAATGGGTTCTCTTTGTTGAGACCCCTTTCATTTCTCCCATTGTATATAGTTATGCCAAATACCCCCAAGGGCAGGTTTAATATTTTTGATATCTTTGCTCACTGCTGTAATGGAGTTTGGAATATATAAAAAGAGGTAGGGGTTATCATTTACAATCATTGCAAACATCTTTTGATAAAGCTTTGAGAGTTGCGTGTTATCTATCATTGTTTGTGATTTTTCTATCATTGCATCTATCTTCTTGTTGTGATAACCCACAAGATTAAATCCACCTTTTTTATCATTATCGCTATGCCAAAACAGATATGGATCTGGTGTAGGGCTTAGACCCCATCCTAAAAGTACCGCATCAAATTTATGAGGAAAAACAACCATATTTAAAAATGCCTGCCACTCCATAACACGCAACTGCACCTCAACACCCACTTTTTTAAGTTGGTATTGCAATATCTCTGCTGCATAAGGACGAATGGAACTTGAATTTGATGTAACAATCTCAAAACGAAATGGATTCTTTGCATCATAACCTGCTTTTTTTAACAATGCTTTTGCTTTGGCTATATTATGTTTTGGAGGTAAAACCGAAGCATTAAAAGCACTGCTTCCTGGTAAAAAAGGACCTGTGCATACCCTTGCGTGTTGAAAAAAAAGGATATTAACAAGTTCTTCTCTGTCAATCGCCAAAGACAAAGCCTCTCTTACATCGGGATTTTGAAATTTTTCTCGTCTGAGATTAAATCCAAGATAGGTATAGGACATACTAATCTTTTCATAGGTGTTAAAGTGTTGAAAAAATGTCGAATCAAGTTGTCTTTCATACGCCATAGGCTCTAATGAACCAACATCTAACTTTTGAGATTTGAGCATTAAAAAACGGGTCATGGGGTCTGCTATCACATGAAAAGAGATCTTGTCAATCTTAGGCTTGCCCTCAAAATAGTCCTCAAACGCTTCAAGTTCAATATTTTTGGAAAACTCCAATGTTTTGAGTTTATAGGGACCTGTTCCTATGGGCTGCGTGTTAAAAGGATCGTTCATCATATTTTTACTCTTTTGTAAAATATGTTTTGGAACAATTCCCATCATCCATGTCTCTAATGCCTTAAAATAGGGTTGTTTATACTCAACTTTCACTCTATACTTATCTAATGCTTCGACACTTTTAACAAAGCGAAAGCCAGCACTATAAGGCGAAACCACTTTATCAGAAACCAAAACATTGTAGGTAAATACTACATCTTGGGCATCAAAAGCAACACCATCATGCCAAAAGACACCTTTTTTGAGTTCAAAAATCAGTGTCGTATTGTTTTCAAAATAAAACTTTTCAGCCAAATCCCCGATAATCTCTTTATTGTCTTTATCATATTTGACAAGTCCATTAAATAAAAACCCTGCAATCTCCGAAGAGCTTGAATCTGTTGCCAGAAGAGGATTGAGTCGCGAAGGGTTTGCCGAAGTAGCAAGGTGCAAAGTGGATGCAAACAATGAATATGAGAGAAAAAGTAAAAATAAAAAATGCATCGGTTACTGAAGTACCTTATTGTTAATCATAAGTTGCGTGTTATCAAATTTCACATCAAAAACCACCTTACCATTTTCCATTTTTGCATAGTTATTAATGGCATTGGCATTTGGTATAGAACTTGTCAACAGTTTGTACAATGCTTCAGAAAGTTCTATAGTGCTTTGTAAAGCAATGTTTTGCACAGCAGACAGTGGAGCCGTTTGCAATTTATTGGACAAAGTAGTATCAGGTTTTATCTTTATATCTGCAAAAAGGTTCAGTGAGTTGAGATTTTTCCCATCAAGAACAAGCTCTTGAAATCCAAGTTTTTTTATTGATATTTGCAGCCCTTTGGCAAACATCTCTTCAAGATTTTTTTCCAACTTCTTCTGCATCACCTTAGAAAGCTGTGCATTATGTGTTACAAGAGTGGCAAACTGCTCATAGCTTTGTAAATCAACATCATAAAGCACCACTTTGGAATCTACTTTTTGTAAACTTATATTGATATCTTTAGAATCAAAAAGAAGCTGCTTTAGAGATGTCGCACCACTGAGTATCACTTTTTTATTTTTCTCTTTGACATCGGCATCACTTTTGAGATCTTTAATATCTACTATCAGATGCTCTTTCATTCTCTCTTGAATATCAAATCTCAGATGTTTACAAGAGAGTTTTGAAGTGTAATTTGACCATGACACAAAATCGTTACTGCTATGTAACTTCTCAACCACCATTGCAAAAGAGATATCTTTTTGTTGCAATAAGATACGCGCTTTTTTTACACTGTTTTGCAGCTCTTTGACACCAAGTACACTCCCTTTGCCTTTAAATTCAGCCCTTTGAAGCACAAAAGAGACCTTCATTTTATCCTTAAGTTCATACTCCTGTAGTATATCTTTTATACTTCCTTTAAACTTATCATTTAAAAGGTTATACTCCAAATGGTATAACATCCCCTTATTTGCAAAAAACTCTTTTATTTTCACAGCAAAAGATTTGTCTTTTTTTTCTAATGATTGCATCAATTCTGGATTAAGAGCAAGCGGATAGAAATCAGCTTTGAGCACTCTGGCAAAAAGAAGATTGTTATAACGTATATCAACACCTATAAGAGTATTTTTTAAAAGTGTCGCATCTGTAATATCTTGTGTGCTAACTAGTTTTTCAAGAAGCTTTTTTCCATCTTTAACAACAAAAGTATAATGATGTTGTGTTATTAAATAACTGCTGTTTGTCTGTTGTTTTTGAAGCTCTAGCCCATAATTTTTGGACTGCTTTAGTATATTTTTGAGTTGATTTTGCAAATAAATATTACCCACCATCGGTAGTGCTGCTATAATGAGGAGTAGAAATGCAACTGCCAATAAACTTTTTTTCATCATTGAATACCCTTTTTATAAAAGATATTATAATAAAAATTCAGTTAATTAACATTTGGTCATATCAAAGAAAGTGTTTAAAAAAGTAATTTTAAAAATGAAGAAAGAGTAATTCTCACGCTTTTTAAAAAAGCATGAGATAAAGTAAGATTCTCTTTGAATCTTGACTTGTTCTGAAAAGTTCTAACGTTTTGAGAACTGGCGAGAACGACGAGCTTTTCTCTTACCTGGTTTCTTACGTTCAACAACACGTGCATCACGAGTCATCATACCTTCAGCTTTAAGTGCTGGTTTAAGTTCAGGATTAAACGCAACTAAAGCACGGCTAATTCCGTGACGAAGTGCATCTGCCTGACCACCAAAACCACCACCGATAACAGTAGCTGTAATATCTACAGAACCATCTTGTTTAGTGATTGTCAAAGGTTGTTTTACACGAAGTTTTTTTGCTTCAAGACCACCTAAAAATGCATCTAATGAAAGACCATTAACAGTGATTTTACCAGTACCTGGAGTTAACCATACTTTTGCGATAGACGACTTACGACGACCTGTTGCATAAATTTTATTTGCCATGATTATCCTTACTTAGCTATTTGTGCAGTGTGAGGATGCTCAGCACCTGCATATACTTTTAATTTTTTAAGCATTTTAGCACCTAACTTTGTTTTAGGAAGCATACCACGAGTTGCTAATTTGTAAAGCTTCTCAGGGTTTTTCTCTAAAAGTTCAGTCATTTTTACACTTTTTGTGCTACCGAAGTAACCAGAGTGTGAAAAATACTCTTTGTTAGCGATTTTTCCAAGACCATTAAAAGTTGCCTTAGAAGCGTTAATGATAACTACATAGTCACCACAGTCAATGTTAGGTGTAAAACATGGTTTGTTTTTACCACGAAGTATAGTAGCTACTTCTGTGATTAAACGACCAAAAGTTTTACCTTCAGCATCAATCAAAACCCATTTTTGATCGATTTGTTCAGGAGTTGCAATTTTAGTAAATTTCATTCAAGAACCCTTCAGTATTTTATTTGTTGGTGGAAGTATAGCCGTAGAAACTTACAAAAACCTGAATTTAAGCATATTTTAATTAAAAATTACTTAATTTAAGTTTTTCTTCAAAGTATAGCTAACTTATTGTTAGTATGAAAATGGTATCATACTATTACTATTTATTTTATTAATTTGAGGGAATCTATGTATCGTCGTTTACCAAATACTTTCTTATTTTTCATTTTATCTACCACTGTACTATCTGCAAACCATAAAGTGCCAAAACAAGCACTTAAAACAAATGGTCAACTTATTTACAATGTTAAACAAAAAAAGGTAAATTCATTTAAAGAGATGCTCTTAGAAGGTGATATATTTGGACGCTTGCGAACAAATAATTTTTACTTTCATTTTGATCATGATGATGCCAGACATGAGAGTCATCTCGTTGGATCACTTGGTGCAAGTTTTGTATATAAAACAGCATCACTTCACGGTTTTGATGCGACACTCGGGCTCTATGGATCGCAAGCTTTTTTCAATGCAGATGATATTCATAACAATATTTCTTATATCAAAGCAGCAAAAGACACACTAAGTCGATACAAATATGCCCAAACAGGTTCCAAAGCCCTCTATTCATTTGCTCAGGCAAATATAAGCTATACCTATGAAAAAACAAACCTTAGAATTGGTCGTCAACTTGTTGAAACTTTTTATACAAAAAGTAACGATACAAAAATGATTCCAAATTCATTCGATGGAGTTGTATTACACTCCAAAGATTTTTCAGATACAAAACTCACGCTCGCCTATCTTGCAAAACAAAAACTACGTGATCATGAAAATTCTCACTCAGTCTTTATGTATAACGATTCCAATCCTGCCGCTTTTTCAAAATGGACAGATAATGATGACTCAGCAATGCATAAAGGGTTAAGTTATACCAACCTCACTGCCGCAGGGAAAAAAACCGATGCACCACTCATTGTACTTGATGGAAAGAACAAATCACTCAAAAACCTCACTGTTGGTTTTTCATCTTATGTAATCCCTTCACTTCTTTCTCAAGCAATGATAGAGATGGGCTATACATTCAAACTAAAGGGAGCTAGTATCACACCTGCTTTTCGCTATATAGAGCAGTTTGACAATGGGGCAGGCGATGTTGGTGGTGCTTCTCTCAAAGGGAATGTCAACAGCACAAATCCAGCAGGATATACCAACCCAGATTCACTTGATGCTAGAATGATAGCTGCAAGAGTAGTTACAAAAATAAATGATTATAAAATCAACCTCGCTTATACCAACATTTTAGATAAAGCTGACCTTGTAACACCTTGGAGAAGTTTTCCAACAGCAGGCTATACACGTTCTATGGGGATCTATAACTGGCGTGCCAATACAAAATCGTACCGTATTGAACTTGTCAAAGGGGCATCTTCTAAAGGTATCTATACAAAACCTTTTTTCCAAACTTCTATACTTTATGTCGATACTGATGAAACAAAAGGAATTTTAGGAGATAGTTTTCTCTACTATTTTGGAGTTGTGCAAAATCTTCCATCAATGCCAGAATTGCAATACAGAGTACGTTTAGGATATAGAGATTTCAAAGGGGAAGCTTCGAGTGTTTCCAACTATGCTGATACCCGTTTAGAGCTTAACTATCTTTTTTAGGAAACAACCATGAAAAAACTCTTTATAGCATCACTTCTTCTAGGTATAAACCTTTTTGCCTCTACACTTCATATAGCAGTAGCGGCAAATGTTAGCTATGCTATAAAGCCACTTCTTCAAGCATTTAAACAACAACATCCTTCTATAGATGTGGAGGTGAATCTTGGCAGCAGTGGGAAGCTTACAGCCCAGATTATGCATGGTGCAAGGTATGATATCTTTTTATCTGCCAATATGCTCTATCCTGACAAGCTTGCACAAAACGGTTTTACACTAAAAGAGCCAAAAGTATATGCACAGGGAGCGTTGGTACTTCTTAGCACACAAAAAAGAGATTTTACCCAAGGGCTGACTCTTTTACAATCTCCATCCATCAGGCGTATAGCGATGGCAAATCCAAAAACAGCACCTTATGGAAAAGCAACTTTAGAAGTTTTACAAAAAAGCGGACTCTATAAAACTCTTCATTCAAAACTTATCTATGGTGAATCGGTTGGACAAACCCTCTCCTTTACCATCACAGCAGCAGATGTCGGTTTTGTAGCAAAATCGGCACTTTTTGCACCACAGATGAAAAAATATAACAATAAAGAGCATAGCTACGAAATCAACACGCAACTCTACAGCCCCATCAAACAAGGTATAGCACTGCTCAAACACGCAAAGGGAAACAAAGAAGCCTCTACACTTTATAACTACTTCTTCTCGCCAACAGCTCAAACCATTCTACAAAACTATGGATATACACTCCCATGAATCGTATTGTCGCAAAAGTAGCCACTATCACGGCAAAAGACTCTCTTCATCTTGTAGAATGTCATACACAAGCCAACACGCAACTCTATATCCTGACCCTTGAACTGCCACACACACTAACGCAAGGAGACACCATCTCCTTGTATATCAAAGCTACAGCAATTACACTCTCTTTAGAATCCTCTACACACCTTAGCTTTGCCAATGAACTTACAACTACCGTAGAGGGTATAGAGAAAGGGGATATTGTAAGTATGGTTACCCTCCGTTTTGAGAAACAACTCTTAGAAGTGATGGTCCTTCGCCGTATATGCGATACACTTGCAATAAAAACAGGTGACACACTTTACGCACTACTACACGCAAGTGATATATCAATATCGCAAGAGGTTGTGTAATGGAAGCTTTACATTTTGCACCATTTCTACTCTCTTTTAAACTAGCAGCACTCACATCACTCATCTTGTTTGTTGTAGCATTGCCCCTTGCGTGGTATCTCTCACAAACACACTCAAAACTCAAACCTTTTTTAGAAGCCCTTACTGCACTACCCATTGTCCTGCCCCCTTCTGTTTTGGGATTTTACATCTTATGGGCACTCTCTTACAACTCCCCAATAGGAGCGTTTTTTGAAGATACTTTTGGGATTAAACTTGTTTTCTCTTTTACAGGGCTCGTAATTGCATCATGTTTTTATTCTCTTCCTTTTATGGTACAGCCTCTTCAAAGCGGGTTTGAATCTATCAATAAAAATATGCTTGAAGCCAGCTACATAGCAGG
>JAMOSN010000016.1 GCA_027068455.1 Sulfurimonas sp. | reverse complement strand
CGACATATTAAGTACATCGGAAATAGTTTTACCTTTATAGTACACCTCTAGAGTTTGGTCATTATATCTACGCCCCTTACAACTATCACACTTCACCATGATATCTGGTAAGAAGTGCATCTCAATTTTAATTTCACCCTCACCCTGACACTTCTCACAACGTCCACCTTTGACATTAAAACTAAATCGTGATGCTGTATAACCACGGATTTGACTCTCTTTTGTTTGAGCAAAAAGGTTTCTTATCTCATCCATCACTCCTGTATAGGTCGCTGGATTACTTCGTGGTGTTCGCCCTATTGGGCTTTGGTCGAGGTAGATTACTTTATCGACGTGCTCAAGTCCTGTTATCTCTACCCCTGCAACTTTATTTACTTTTCTTGCATGATTTAAAAGCTCTCTTGCTGTTGGAAGAAGCGTTTGAAGCATCAATGAACTTTTTCCACTTCCACTCACTCCTGTAATACATACAAAGTTATTTAGAGGGATTTTTGCTGAGAGGTTTTCAATATTATTTACAGTAACATTTTTTATCTCTATCCACTTCTCTTGAGGACGACGGTAAAAATACTCTATCTTTTTACGACCAAAAAGATAATCTGCTGTAAGTGTTTTCGCTTTTTTAAGTTTTGCCAACGTTCCGCTAAAAACAACTTCTCCACCAAATTTTCCAGCACCCTCACCAATATCTACAATAAAGTCAGCATTTTCAATCGTTTCTTTATCATGTTCTACCACGATAACGCTGTTACCTTTTTCTTGAAGTGAACGAAGTGTTCGGATAAGTTTGAGTGTATCTCTTTCATGCAAACCGATACTTGGCTCATCTAAAACATACATCACACCCGTTAAACCACTCCCTATCTGTGAAGCGATACGGATACGTTGTGCCTCTCCACCTGAGATAGTTCGTGCATCACGCCCAAGGGTGATATACCCAAGTCCAACATCATAAAGGAAAAAGAGTCGCTCACGAATCTCATTTAAAATGGGAGCTGCTATCATCTCTTGTTGCTTGTCAAAATAGCTAAAATGTTCCTCATTGGCAAAAAACTCATAGGTTTTGGCAATAGGCATCTCTAAAAGTTCTGCTATCCCTTTTTGTGCAACACGCACTGCTAAAGACTCCCGTTTAAGACGATTTCCACCACACACATCACATACTTTCTCACTCATATAGTCAGCGAGTTCTTTTTCATCTTTAAACATATCATACGCTATACGTACAATCCCAGGCCAAATTCGTTTGACTTTATGTTTTTTCCATAAAAACTCTACTTCACCAACATTTCCGTGTAAAATAGCTTTTTGTTGATGGGGCTCTAACTCTGAGTATGGTTTGGTTATGTCAATATCATTTGCTTCACAAAACCCTTTTAAAAAGGTAAAGTAATACCCTTTGTTAAAACCATATACAATCTTTACTGCACCCTTTTCAACACTTAAATCAGAATCAATGATTTTGTTAATATCTAAAGTATAACGAAGTCCTAACCCATCACACTCACTACATGCACCCTTTGGGGAGTTAAATGAAAAACTTAAAGGCTCTAACGGTTCAAAAGAGATTTTACAATCAAAACAGGCATTATGTTCTGAGTAGTGCATGTGAGCTTCGCATCCAAGCTCTTCATGGTTTAAGATATCAATCTCAAGCTCACCATAACTCTCTTTAAGTGCTTTTTCTACAGAGGATGCAATACGCTCTTTGTTCTCCTCTTTGACTATCACTCTGTCAACAACCACCTTAATGGTATGTTTTTTGGTTTTTGAGAGCTCTATCTCCTCATCCAAACGCACCATAACACCATCTATCATAGCACGAACATACCCTTTGTGTACCAATGATTCTAACAAATCGGCATAGCTTCCTTTGTTATCACGAACCAAAGGAGCAAGCATTACAAGCTTTGCACCCTCTGGGAGTTTTGCCACTTCATTGATAATGTCACTTGCAGACATTTGTGAAATTACTTTGCCACATTTATGGCAATGTTGCACCCCTACTCTGGCATATAAAAGTCTAAAATAATCATAGATCTCTGTGATAGTTCCCACTGTTGAGCGAGGATTTTTAGATGTTGTTTTTTGATCTATTGCAATTGCAGGAGTAAGCCCCTCTATCTTATCGACATCAGGTTTACCGACACGGTCTAAGAACTGTCTTGCATAGCTTGAAAGACTCTCCATATAACGGCGTTGCCCCTCAGCATAGAGTGTATCAAAAGCAAGGGTTGATTTCCCACTTCCACTAAGCCCTGTCATCACAATAAGCTCATTTTTTGGAATCGTTAAATTAATATTTTTTAAATTATTTTCCCGTGCTCCAGTTATTTTTATAACATCTTTTTTTCTACTCAAATTGTACCTTTTAAAAAAATATTCGTTGTGTTAAATATACTACTATAAGCAGGTAAAAACCTACCAATAGTTTTTTTTGTAATTTTACATCTACTTTGTCTTTAAGATGAATACCAATATAGACACCCAATAAAGACGCAATACCTATCGTAATACCACTTATATAATCTATATGTCCTTCCATAGTATGAGAGATCAAACCACTTACAGAGGAAAATACAACAAAGAACAGACCTGCCGAAACAGCTTTTTTCAACGGTATATGTAAAAAACCAACCAAGATAGGAACAAGCAAAATACTTCCACCTACACCAATGGTCATACTAAGTGCACCCAGAACAAATCCAATGATAAGCAGTAAGCCTTTATGTACCTTTTTTTCTCCATGATGTTCATGCGTTTTTAAAAATAATCTCACAAGTGCAAAAACAGCAAATCCAAGAAACAATAATTCTAATGCTCTTTCACTTAAAAGTGCTGCGATATATCCACTAACTAACGCACCACCAAAACCACCCAGACCAATAAAAAGTACCATTTTAACATCTAATGTACCTTTTTTCTGGTTTAAGTAACTTCCATACATAGAGCTAAAGACCATTTGAACAACCGATATACCTATAGCTGTCTTTGTGTTATACCCAAAGAGTAACAATAAAGGTATAAGGATAGTACCACCACCGATACCAAAAAAACCAGAAAGCACACCAACGATACTACCCAAAACAACTAATACAATCATAACAGTCCAAAACTTTTTTGGAATTATAACCAAAGAAGTCTAATAGTTTAATTTTAGTTTGTGTTTCATTGAAGTATAATCTACCCATTATATACGAGGGTAAAATATGTTAAAAAGTATTGAACAAGCTGTAGAAAATTTTTGTATCCATCAAATAGGATCACAATGCAGTATGGAAGATGGAACTACAAAAAAGAGAACGTTTATTGCTTCTATTGATACAAACACGCAAGAGGATACAAAGTATAGAGTTTATCTTGCTTCTGATGAAGCATTTTTGCAACGTGTTTGTAAGCTTTTTTTAGAAGAGGATACAAGTGATGAAGAGACAATGCAAGATATGCTTTTAGAAACTGTAAACTTAATTGTAGGGAGTGCTAAAGTGATTGCCGAAGAGAAAAATACTCATCCATACACTATCCAGACACCATCTTTTGAAAAAGTTGGTCATTTTGATTTAGCATATGATGAAGCAAAAACGATAAAACTAGATAATGATGAGCTGACAATAGCTATTAAGGAATTAGATGCCTAATACAAAGATGAACGAAGTAGATAGCCTTTCATGGATGGACTATTCTGGTATTTTAGATATGGAAGTAGAGTTTGTTGCCGATTTAGGGGAAACAGAACTTACAATCCATGAGATTCTACAACTTGAAAAAGGTTCTATTATAGATTTGAAAAAACCAGCGGGTGAGAGTGTTGAATCATATGTCAATGGTCGTATTTTAGGAAAAGGTGAAGTGATGGTTTATGAAAAAAACCTTGCTATCCGTATCAATGAAGTTCTGGATTCTTCTGCTGTTTTATATTATTTATCGAAAGAGAGACTATGAAAAAAAGTATATTTTTTCTTCTGTTATTTTTACCATTAGGGCTTTTGGCATCGAAAATCTTAAGCTATAACATCTATGATAGAACAGACAGAGCTGATGTCATGCTTACTTTTGACACACCCTATCATGGAGTGATTAGACAACATAAGTCTGATTCTAAAATCGTTATAAAACTTGAAGGTGCATCTATAGAGTCTCCTAAAATTAAAAAAGTTTCTTCTAAATATTTACGCTCTTTAACTATTACACCCTTGAAGAACAAGACACAAATCATTGCCATTGTGCCAAAAAATGTTAAACTTGTTGCTTCAAAAACAGCAGATGCCTATGGTTTGCGTTTACGTTTTATTGATAAGAACAGTTACAAAAAAAATACACAAACCTCTTCCGACACTTCAAACAGTTTTGCTTCAACTTTACCAACGAAAAAGAGTGATGATCTCTCAAAAAGTTATTATATTGTAATTGCTATTTTAATTATTGGGATAGGTACCCTTTTATATATTAGAAAAAAACTACCAGCTACAAACAACAAAAAAAGTACAAAAGATGCCTGGCTTTTTCAACCAAACACGCAAGAGAAAAATGTACCAACTGCAAAACAGTCACATCAAGAAAATCTCAAAAATAATGAAGTAACTATACGCTTCCAAAAAGCTATAGATGAACACAATAGTGTTGTTATGATAGATTTTGGGAATCAAAGCTATTTGGTACTTATGGGGAACGGAAATATTTTACTTGACAAATTTATAGATGATAAACCAACATCACAACAAGAGTTTGAAACTATACTTCAAAATAGACATGAAGAGCTTGAAGAGTTTTTAAATGGCGGACAAAGATCTCATAAAACAAGTAGTTTTGAAACACAAGAAGCATTAGAAGCATATAAAGAAAAAGCAGCTTCTAGCATTTATGATACAGTATAGGGATAAAGTCTTATTTATCCCTCGTATATCTCTCTTTTAAAAGCTTTTTGATAGTATTTATATTAGCAATATTGAGTTCATATTTTTGATTCATAAGTTTATTGATATGAAACACTTCTGTTACAGTGATTCCATAAGGGTCTTTCTTCTCAACAGAGAGTTTTCCATCATCATCAAAACTGTAAAGTTTAAGATTTTTTCTTGTAGTTTGAATATAATAAGTAAGCACAATTTCATCAGAATGTTTCTTCTCAATGGCAACAATAACCCTTTGATCCTCTTTATAATCACTGATATTGATATTTAAAATTTTATGAGCATTCTGTAAGTTTAGGTACCCTATATAGAATTTATTATATAAATCATGGTAGCGCTGAATCTTTTTATTGTATAAAAAGCTCATATCAATAATATGTTTTTTATGGGAACGTAATGTTTTTGTAATCCAACTCATCGTATTATAGTATCTAAACGGATGAAGTTTGAGAGTATGCGCTTCTATCATCTTTTTAGACTTAATTCTATCTTTTGGTTGAAGTTTCTTTTTATCAAGTTTTGTAATATATTCTAAAACATTTTTTGCTGAAAACTCTTTTGTAAACCACACCTTACAATAGGATGGAAATTGCTTCACCCCTGTTGCACCTTCATTTAAAATAATAAGCGATTTAATAGTGTAGTTTGGAAAAATAATCTCTAACAACGCTTTTTTCTTTCGTAATCGTTTACGAAGTTTTAAAACAGATTTTACAAGAGTCATTTCAACAAAATAAAGTTCATTGTTGCGTGTTATAAACATAGCATCAAATTCACTTATTTCACGACTTTTGGTTCTGTAAACAATCTGTTCTTTTTCACTTATAGAGAGAGTATTCGCATATGCTTTATGCTTATTTTGGTGAAAACCTTTTAGAATGAACTTGGTTATATAGTCATTTTCCTGTGCATAACGAAGCAGTTTTTCATAAAGAAAGTTTTCATACACCTCCCCTTCAAAAGATCTGTAAGAGCTTAAGTATGATGGATCTTCTATATCTATACCACCATCAATCAATGAAAGCAGATGTTTGGTATTGTAAACATAGTGTAAAAGGTTATCAGCTATATCATCAGTTTCTAAATTCTTTATAGAAGGGGTTATCTCTAACATTATAAGGCCATCTCTGCATTATGAAAAAACTCATCAAGCACTTTTCTAAATTCACTCACATCACTAATGGTATTGACTTGATTGCGAAGGGCTGATGCACCTTTGTAGCCTTTTGAATAGGTATGAGTATGTTTTCTAAATAAAATAGCTCCATACTCACCATAAAACTCTATCATCTTATCAAAATGCTCCATTATAATTGCGTGTTTAAGCTCCAACGAAACATCTTGTTCACCAGTTTTGAGCTGATGAAAGATCCAAGGTGCACCAACAGCACCACGCCCTATCATCACACCATCTGCACCTGTATGATTTAAAACCCATTGTGCTTTTTCATACGAATCGATATCACCATTGGCAATCACAGGAATATTAACAGCCTCTTTAATCTCAGCTATAGCATCATAATCAACAGGTGCTTTAAATTTTCCAGCGCGAGTACGCCCATGAACAGCTAAAAAATCAGCTCCACTCTCTTCTACAACCTTAGCAATATCAACATGATTTTTCTCTTCAAAACCAAGACGAATTTTTACGGATGTAAGTTTTTTATTGGAAGTTTTTTTAATAGTATGAATAATCTCACCCATAAGAGGAAGATTTAAAAGTAAAGAGCTACCACTTCCATGGCCAACAACCTTAGGAACAGGACAACCGCAGTTTAAATCTATAATATCAATACCATCTTGCTCATTTAAAATTTCTACTGCTTTGCGAACTATGTCAACATCAGCACCAGCAATTTGAACTGAGTAAGGATCCTCTAATGGGGATTTTTCTAACATATGAAGTGTTTTTTTGGAACCATGTGCCAAAGCATTGGAACTTAACATCTCACTCACAGTAAGATCTGCACCAAATTTTTTTACAACACTTCGAAGTGGTAAATCTGTAAAGCCCGCTAAAGGGGCTAATACAAATATAGGCTGTTTAAAAGCATTAGCTTCTTGTGTAAAAGGGAGGCTTTGTCTCATCTAATTATACAAAAAGGTCTATGCTAAAGTTTTTACCACACTCTTTGAGCGCATAATAAGCTTTGAAGTTTTGAAATTCATTAGCATGAGAATTTTGAAGAACCTCTTTTGCAGGTGCTAACATCTCTAAGTCAAATAAAGTATAAAGATAAGCATCCATAGCATCTTCATCTTTATCACCCAAAACTTCAAAAAGTTTCATTCTCTGCTCTGGTAACATACCACCCTTAGCAAGGATAGAAGATATCTCAATATAATCTTTTTTACTTAAATCAAGTTTTTTCATAAGGTCAATCAGCACATTATTAGGAATCTCAAGTGTATTTTCATCAGCATTAATACGAGCTAAGATATTATATAGTGCTTCTTTTGTCAAACAGTCCTTATATTTTTCTATATCACTTAAAGAAGCAGTTTTTACAAACTCTGCATAAACCTCTTGACAGAAACTTTTATCATATTTTGATGGATTAGACAGGATTACTGCTGCATCTAATGCACCCATATTATATTTATTACGCTCATTTTGAATCACCAGTTCATTTGTTGGTGCTAGATTATAGTGTTTGAGATCAACTACTTCTCCCCTTTTTACTTTTTCAATAGCTCTTAAAACAGCATCAATTTTTTCATTATTTGTTATACCAATAAGATCATCATTTGGATGAAATGATGTCTTTTCAAGTAAAGATCCTAAAAGTTTATAACGATCTGTTTTGAAAGTATATTTTTTTCTATCTTTTTTTCCAAGATAAGCATCAACGATTGCATCAATCATCTGTTCATAATCTTTATTGTATTTTCGAAGTTTTAAAGATCCAAGAAAAGAGTAAAAAGCCATATGTAATACACTACCAACATAAAGCACAACAATAGGTATAACAACCCACAACGCTATATAAAGCTGCGGTAAGTGAATACCAAAAAACTCCAGACCCATCTTATCATGTGTCACATATTGATATATATACCATCCTACAAATGCCATCCAAATGACAGCAGCAACTGTGTATCTTTTTATATACATTTTTTCTTCCTTATTTAGATTTTTCTGCTATTTCTCTACAATCTATACAATAAACAGCATGAGGTTTTACTTTTAATCTTTGAAACCCTATCTCATCTTCACACATCTCACAGATTCCATATTCACCATTTGATATTTTACCCAAAGCAACTTCTATCTCTTTTAACTCTTTCATCTGTTGTTCAACTATAGCACTCTCAACCATAGAGTTATTATTAGCTGATGCATGATCACCCTCATCATTTAATTCCAAAGAACTTAATTCATTCAGTTCATCATTCACACCATTAATATTTTTTTCAATCTGTTCTTTGCGACTCTCTAAAATCTCTTTAAAGTAGTTTAACTCACTTGCTTGCACTTATTTTTCCCTTTTATTTGTGATATGGATGGTTCGTTAATATAGAAAAACCTCTATATATCTGTTCAAGTAAAACTGCTTTTGCAATTTTATGACTCATGGTTATTTTCCCAAGACTAATCACAGCATCACTTTGCTGTAAAAACTTCTCCTCAAAACCATAAGCACCACCAATAAAAAATTTAACTGATATTTTATCATTTAACAACTTACTAAATTCAAAACTATCAATTAATTTTCCATCAGGATGTAAAGTTATACAAAAATCTTTCCCAATATACCCTGACAAAGCCTTCGTATAAGCTTCTTGAGCTGCCTTTGGGGAGATAGTGTGTGCTTTTGTTACATCTTTTGGAAAAATTTCAGTATCTTTTAGTTTTGCAAAACGACTAATCATTTTTGTTAAGTCTTTATAAAGAGGATCATAAATGGTTTTTTCTTTTTTTGCAATGGAGACTATCTCAATATTCATGATAATAATCCACTTCCTATTACATGGTATGTAATATGTTCAAATCTATCATCCTCTTTGACGCCACCTATAGCTGCAACAGGATGTACAGAGAGTTGAGCAAGATTGTCTATAGAATCGCCAAGTATATGGGCAATATCTTTTTTAGTAGAAGTATTACGATATGCACCGAGTCCTATATAGTTAATATCTAACTCATTTGCTTCTATAATCTCCTCTTTATTATGGGTAGAAATACCTACAATTTTGTCTTTTCCTATCACTCTTTTTAAAATTGTGATTGCTTTGTGTTTATCAGAATCAATGGTTATAATATCATTTTGACCCAAATGAACACCATCACAAAAAAAAGCAAGTTCATAAGCATCATTTATAAGTAAAAAACCATCAAAATGATTACGAAGATAGATAAGTTGTTTTTTTATTTCAGGAAGCGATGCATTTTTGTTTCTATACTGAATTATCTCAGCATTTTTCTCTTTTGCAATACGTAAAAAAGTATCTATAGAGATGTCTCTGCTATCGAGCATCTCTTGATCACAAAGTGCATACAGTCTCATATCTATTTATTGTCTAGTAGTATTAGAAGGTCAGATAAAGTTTTTTTAAGATCATTTCTATTTACAATCATATCAATGGAGCCGTGTTCAAGTAAGAACTCAGCTCTTTGAAAGCCTTCTGGAAGTTCTGAACCAATAGTTTGTTCTATAACACGTGCACCAGCAAAACCAATAAGCGCACCTGGCTCAGCAATAATAATATCACCAAGGTTTGCAAAAGATGCTGAAACACCACCCATAGTTGGATCTGTTAAAACAGAGATAAAAGGAAGGTTGTGTTTTGCAAGCTTAGCCAATGCTGCTGATGTTTTTGACATTTGAAGTAAAGAAAATGTACTCTCTTGCATTCTAGCACCACCAGAAGCTGAGAGGATAACCACACTTGTTTTATTTGCTATTGCACGATTTACTGCACGAACAATTTTTTCACCCTCTACAGAACCAAGTGAACCACCCATAAATGCAAAATCAAAAATGACAAGTTCTGTTTCAACACCATTCATTTTACATGTACCAGCTACAACAGAAGATTTTTTACCTGTTTTGGTAAAACCATCTTCTATTCTTTTTTTGTAAGGTTTTTTATCAACAAATTTTAGTGGATCTACTGGTTCTAATGAAGCATCGTGTTCAACGAATGTGCCCTCATCAGCTAAAAGTTGAATCCTCTCTTTTACACCAATACGAATATGATATCCACACTTAGGACATACATAGTTTTGGTTTTCAACCTCTTTGTAGTACATTAAAGAGTGACAAGATTTACATTTAATCCAATGCGCAGAAGCTTCCTCTTTCTCAGGTTGTTTGTTATTAAAAGTTCTAGAAAAAAGGTTGAGTAAGTCCAAGTAAAATCCTTCAAATATATAAATAATAGCGATTATAACAAATTTATACTTATTTTAAAGAATAATGATAGTTTTTTTTTAAAAAGTTGTAAAATCTACCCACATAAATTGTGGATAGATTGAAGATTTATTTTAGTAAAGAGTTTGTAATACTACGTGCAGCCTCACGGCCGTCATAAGCAGCAGTAACCACTAAGTCAGCACCACGGAAACAATCACCACCAGCATAAATACCTGATGTTGTTGTTTCATGAGTCTCTTCATTAATGATGATACCGCCCCATTCATTTGTTTCGATACCATTAGCAGCTAAGAATGAAGGAACAACAGGATCAAATCCTAAAGACATAATGATTACATCAGCATTTACTCTGTACTCACTCCCTTTTACCTCTTCCATACGCTGACGACCAGATGCATCTTTTGCACCGAGAGTAGTTTTAATAACCTCTACAGCGATAGCTTTCCCTTCATCATTAACAACAATCTCTTTTGGCGCTACCAAAAATGTAAAATCAACACCCTCTTCCATCGCATTTTTATACTCTTTTTTACTTCCTGGCATATTTTTTTCATCTCGACGATAAAGACATGTTACCGATTTAGCACCTTCACGCTTTGCAGTTCTCAAACAATCCATAGCTGTATCACCACCACCGATTACTACAACATTCAAATCTTTAAAATCAAACTGTTTGTTATAATCAAGACCGAAGTTTTTACGTTGAATATTTGTTAAATAATCCATAGCAGCATATACATTTGGTGCGTTTTCACCAGAGAGTCCAGCAGATTTTGGTTTTGTAGCTCCAACACCAATAAACATCGCATCATGTTCATTGGCAATCTCTGCAAAGTCAATATCACGACCGACTTCACAATTAAGAACAAGTTTTAATCCAGCTTCCTCTAAAAGTTTTACACGACGTTCAACAATTTTTTTGTCAAGTTTAAAATTTGGAATACCATATGTTAAAAGTCCACCAGCACGGTCTGCTTTTTCATACATAGTTACTGCAATCCCTGAACGAAGAAGATACGTTGCACACGAGAGTCCAGCTGGTCCACTACCAATGATTGCTACTTTTTTATCCGTAGTAATTCCAGGAAATTCTGGTTTAAAACCAGCTTTAAAACCAGCTTCTGTAATATGTGTCTCTACACTACCGATAGTGATAGCACCATGACCATCATTTAATGTACAATCACCTTCACAAAGTCTGTCATGAGGGCATACCCTTCCCATAACTTCAGGAAATGGTGAAGGCTCATTTGAGAGTTTAAATGCAAACTCCAAATCTTTTTCACTGATAGCTTTTAACCATTGAGGAATATAGTTGTGAAGTGGACATTTGTTTAAACAAAATGGATCTCCACATTGAATACATCTGTCACTTTGCGTTGCTGCTTCATCACGATCAAACACTTCATAAATTTCACCAAAATCTTTTGTTCTTTCAACTACCAACCTTTTTGTTGGGTCAATTCTTTCAGTTGTTAAAAATTCTCTCATAATTAGTCTCCATTCTCTAGGTTCAGAGGTAGTTTCGTTAAGTTTTTAGGTTTTACAAGCCAGAAGTTTCTCACTTCTACTCTGAAGTTTTCAAGTAGATCTTGTGCTTTTTGACTTCCAGTCTCAACAACATAGTCTTTAAGCAAACGTTTGAGATAGTGTCTTGCTTCATCACCCTCATCCGTATCAATACGTACAGCTTCAATAAGCTCACCATTGATATTTTCAATAAAGCTGTGTTCTTTATCATAGACAAAACTAATCCCTCCTGTCATACCAGCACCAAAGTTGATACCTGTACGACCAAGAATCACAACAACACCACCAGTCATATACTCACAAGCATTATCACCTGTACCTTCCACAATAGCAAAAGCACCAGAGTTTCTAACTGCGAAACGTTCACCAACACTTCCAGAGATGTAGAGTTTACCACCAGTAGCACCATAGAGACATGTATTACCACCAGCAGAATACGCTTCACCTTCATTTTTAGAAGTGATGATGATTTTACCACCATGCATCCCTTTACCAATATAGTCGTTTGCCACACCATCAAGATAGATAGAAATACCATTACTTAAGAATGCTCCAAGTGCTTGACCTGCAACACCTGTAAGGTTGATTTTGATTGTATCAGGTTTAAGACCCTCATCACCATAATACTGCGCAATCTCACCAGAAACAAGAGCTCCAAAACTTCTATGAACATTTTGTATCTCTCTTTTGATACGAATTGGATGTTCAGGGTGTTTAATAGCAACCATAGCCTCTTTAAGCACACCTTTTTCAAACTCATTGTCATCAAACGGTGGATTGAATGGTTGTTGATGCGTATTGATTCCATCTTCTTGATGTAAAACAGAAGAGAAGTCAAATTTTTTCGCTAATGGTTCATCTTTTACTTGAAGAAGATCAACACGACCTATCATCTCTTCCATAGTTTTATAACCAAGCTCTGCCATGATAGCTCTTACATCTTCAGCAAGAAGTGTAAAGTAGTTGATAACCTGATCCACATGCCCTTTAAAGAACTCTTCTCGAAGTTTTTCATTTTGAGTAGCGATACCAACCGAACATTTATTCACATGACATATACGAAGCATTTTACAACCAACAATTGTTAAAACACCCGTACCAAATGCATAAGATTCAGCACCTAAAAGTGCAGCTTTAACAACATCAAGACCAGTTTTAAGTCCACCATCAGCCTGAACTTCAACAAGACCGCGAAGATTATTTGCTTTTAGAGCATTATGAGCTTCAGAAAGTCCTAGTTCCCATGGATTACCTGCAAACTTGATAGAAGTAAGAGGTGCAGCCCCTGTTCCACCATCACCACCAGAGATGATAATTTTGTCCGCATACGCTTTTGCAACACCAGCAGCAATAGTACCAACACCAATAGTAGAAACAAGTTTTACTGCAACTCTTGCTTTTGGATTGACCTGTTTCATATCAAAAATTAGCTGTGCCAAATCCTCAATAGAGTAGATATCATGGTGTGGCGGAGGTGAAATAAGTGTAACACCTGGAACTGTATGGCGAAGCTTACCAATAAGTGGTGTAACCTTATGTCCTGGAAGCTGTCCACCCTCACCTGGTTTTGCACCTTGAGCAACTTTGATTTGAATCTCTTCAGCAGAACGTAGATACGCTGGAGTTACACCAAAACGACCAGATGCAACCTGTTTGATTTTTGAAACTCTTTCTGTTCCAAAACGCTCTTTATCTTCTCCACCCTCACCTGAGTTTGACTGACCACCGATTCTGTTCATTGCAATAGCAATAGTTTCATGTGCTTCTGGAGAAATTGAACCAAGACTCATTGCGGCTGACGCAAATCTCTTAAAGATAGCTTCTTTAGGTTCTACTTCATCGATACTAATCGGTTTTCTGTCTGATTTAATCTCTAAGAAATCACGAATCATTTTCAGACCACGACCATTTACCAGCTTTTTAAGTGCTTCAAAATCTTCAGTTTTTCCACTTGATGCCATTTTATGAATAGCTTGGATAACTGCTGGACCAAAGTCATGATGTTCTTGACCCGTATAGAACTTATAAAAACCACCGATATTAAGAGGGAATATCTTTTTAAAACCATCATTTTTAAATGCTGATTGATGGTATTTAGTAAGTCTTTCATCTATATCTTCATAACAAAGACCTGGAACTGCAGCATGCGAAGATGCAAAACAATCTTCTACAATCTCTCTAGAGAGTCCCATAACATCAAACAGACCAGAGTTTCTATATGAAGCAATTGTTGAGATACCCATTTTTGAGATTATTTTTAAAAGTCCACCATTAAGTGCAGAGTGTACTGATTTTAATGCTTCTGGAACTGTAACTTTTTGGTTTTTCTTTCTTTTAAGTTGGTTAATAGCTGTAGCAAACAATAAGTTTGGATAAACAGCACTTGCACCATAACCAATAAGAACAGCAGCAGAGTGAGAATCAACCACCTCACCTGTTACAGAGATGATAGAAACTAAGTGACGTACTTTTGCTTTTAAAAGTGCGAAATTTACACGCCCTACTGCCATAGCCATTGGTATAATTTTGTTTTCTTGAGAGAATTCTCTGTCATCTAAAATAACAATACGTGTACCCTCATTTTTTACTGATTTAACAATCTCATTTGCAAGTTTTTCCAATGAGGTTTTGAGGTCATTTTGGTATGCTGTTGAGAATGTTTTATTTTTGTAAAATGACTGGTAGCTTGGAGATTTCACATCACCAAAAGATTTTAACACTTCAAGTTTTTCCAATGTAATAATAGGTGAAATAGATTTTAAACGGTGTGCGTGTGATGGTATCTCATCCAAAATATTATGCACTTCACCAAAACCAGTATTTAAACTCATTACCACTTTTTCACGGATAGGGTCAATCGGTGGGTTTGTTACCTGAGCAAACTTTTGTTTAAAGAAGTCTGTAAAATTTCTTTGTTTTTCAGAAAAAGCAGCAAGTGGTGTATCATCACCCATAGAACCCACAGCCTCTTTACCATCATTAATCATAGGTTCTACAACCTGCTCAACAATCTCCTCTGTGATGTTGAAGTATTTTTGTTTTCGTACTAAAACATCCTCTTCCATCGCTTCAGCTTCACTGTATTGTTCTTCAACATGCTCTTGAAGATAGATCATATGCTCATTGAGCCATTTCATGTATGGGTTTGAAGATTTTAGATAGTCGTCAATTTCATTGGATTTAAGAAGCTTGCCATATTTTAAATCAAGTCCTAACATCTCACCAGACTGAAGTCTTCCTCGCTCTTTAATCTCATCTTCTTCAATATCCACTACACCATATTCTGAAGCAATAAGAAGATTATCATCTTTTGTTACAATATATTTTGATGGACGAAGACCATTTCTATCAAGTACACAACCAATATAGCGACCATCAGTTACAGAGAATGCTGCAGGACCATCCCATGCTTCAAATACTGTAGAGTGATACTCATAGAATGCACGAAGCTCTGGATCCATATGGGGAGCATTTTGCCATGCACAAGGGATAACTGCACGAACAGCTTTGAAGAAATCCATACCATTTACAATCAAAAACTCAAAAAAGTTGTCAGCTGATGCTGAATCAGAAGAACCTGGTTGAAGAATTGGGAGTAATCGTTGAATCTCTTCATCAGTAAACACTTCCGACTTAATAGATTCACTTTTTATTTCAACATTGATTCTATTTCCCTCTACCGAGTTGATCTCACCATTGTGTGCAACAGCACGGAACGGTTGTGCCAAACGCCATTCTGGAAGTGTATTTGTTGAGAATCTTTGGTGAAACAGTGAAAAAGAGATCTTAAATGTTTCATCTTGTAAATCTTCATAAAACTCTTTAATATGCGTAGGCATTACAAGCCCTTTGTATGAAAGCACCTTCGAGCTCATTGACGCTATATAGAAATCTCTCTCATCTACAAGCTTATGCTCTGTTTCTTTTCTTGAAAGATATAAAAGCGCATCAAATCTCTTTGTAGCCATAATAGAGTTTGGAGTAATAATAAGTTGTACAATATGTGGTAAAGTCTCAATAGCCTGTTCACCTAATGCATTTGTATTCACTGGTACATTACGACGGTAGACAACTTTTAAATCATTGTTAGTACAAACCTCTTCTAAAAGATCAAGATGTGTGATATCTTTTGTAAAAACAGAAGCAACCCCAAACTGCTTAGGAAGTTCTACTCCATTCTTTTGAGTCTCTTTTTTTATAAACTCTGTCGGCATAGAAAGAAGTAAACCACTTCCATCCCCAGTTTTACCATCTGCAGCAACTGCACCACGGTGCATCATTCTCTCGAGTGCTGTGATAGCATCGTCTAAAACTTTGCGTGATGGCTTATTTTTGATGTTGGCAACAAGACCAAAACCACAATTATCCTTAAACGATCTTAATAAATCATGATGTTCAACCATTTTTACTCCCAAATTTGTAAATTTTACACACAAAAGGTGTAAATTTAATCTCTTTTTAAAGAAACTTAGTCTATTAAAGACAAAGTTATATATTGTACAAAATAAAGGTTTAAAAAAGTATAATATCTGAGAATTTTCATTCATAAAAGAAAAAAGTGAGTATAAAGGAAGCAGTTATATGCAAGGTTTTATCATCAATCTTAATCGTGTCAAAGAGGAAGATTTGATAGTTACAATCATAACAAGAGATAGCTTAGAGACCCTTTATAGATTCTATGGTGCAAGGCATGGTGTTATCAATCTCGGATTTAAAATAGATTTTGAGATAGAACCCTCCTCCAAAACTACCATAGGACGACTCAAAGATGTGATCCATATTGGATACCCTTGGATCAATGATTATAAAAAACTTCAACTTTGGCAAAACTTTACAGCACTTTTTTACAAACATCTCAAAGAATCAGAAGATATAGGAAGTTTCTATTTTGATCTTTTGGAAGAAGCTTCCAAACAATGGAACAAACAAAACCCAAAGAGAGTTGCCATTGAGTCCTACACAAAACTTCTTGAGCATGAGGGAAGGCTTCATACAGATATGCACTGCTTTTTATGTTCTCGTAAAATTGACGAGAAAATATCTTTACTTCGGGCATATCTTCCTACCCATGAACTCTGTTCCCATACCTACCCTATCAACAGTTTTGCCTTAGAAGAACTTTATAACAACAAATCTTCTTTATTTTTAGATGATAAAGAGGTTCAAAGGATGTGGAATATTTTGTTAGAAGGTCTTTAAGTATGTTTACAGTATTCAACAATCATACCATGTTCCGCGATAAAGTCTTATTACTCCCCCATCAAATAATCTGAAATATCAAGCTGCATAACTTACACTCGGATGTTTGAAAAAGTTAGACCGCTATATGCAACTCTTTGCATAAAATCGATAAATCTGTCAACATTGATACTCTCATCATACAGAGCGAACATACTCTTACCTGTGTTGGTAATAGCAGAAATCATATTGATTCTGAAC
>JAMOSN010000015.1 GCA_027068455.1 Sulfurimonas sp. | reverse complement strand
CACTGTTCCGCTGTTTCCATCAAAGAAATCGAGTGTTACAACATCACCCTCTGCTGGATTGTTATTTGCATCTTTTAAGAAGATATCAAACACCTCACTCTGTGATGGTGTTGTGATGGTACGATTTGCATCTACGATACTTAACTCATATCCGCTGTAGTCTTTACTAGGAGCTGTAGTGTTAACTTCAACAGTTGTATTTATTTCATGAAGTGTAGAATTAACACCTCTAAAAGTCATATTTAAAAGAATTCCATCAGCTGGCAACGGAGATGGTGCGCTATATTCAAATGCTGCGTGTCCGTTTGCGTCGGTTGTTGCACTAAAAGAGTTTACACTCCCTTTTGTACCATCAAAATAGTCTAAAAGAAGTGTCTCTCCAGCTACAGGACGAGAGTTGTTATCTTCTAAATATAAATCGATAGTTTCTTTCTGAGATACTTTGGAAAGAACGATATATGATGGCACAGAAGTCAGTGTATAACGACTAAAGTCTGCTTCAGGAGCTTTTTGGAAACTTATATTCAAATCTACATTTACACCTGTTGCAACATTATAAAAATTAACTAATACACTATCACCTAATCCTGCTGCATTTAATTTAGCAAGAGTAGTAGCTACATTTTGTGGTCCTTCATAACTAAAGACAGCTTTTCCATTCACTACATTTATAGAAGGTTGAATATATCCAACATCAATTTTCTTATCCAATACTGCTTGAGGATATTTAACTTTTATCTCTGTAGTGATATCTGTTGTGCCTTGATCACTAAAAGCAAGTAATGTTAAAGAAAATCGTTCACTATCAGTTGTTACATTAATTTTTTCATCTGATAAAAGGAGTGTTTTAAGAACAGGATCAGTTGCTGAATAACTAGATGAAGAGTTAAAATCTACTTGTAATTGTACACTAACAGAAGGATTATTCAAATCATAAAATGTAAAAACAGTTCCAGTATAGTTTTCATCTTCTCTCGCTTTTAAATCAGCTGGTGCCTTGTACTGAAAATGTACTATACCATCAGCAAAAGTTTGCTTTGAAGGGGTTACAAGACCAAGATCAACTCCCTTGTTTACAAAATCAGCAGGATATTGAAAAGCAATCTCACCTACAACATCGGTGGAGCTATTTGCATTAAAACCAACAATGTTTATCTCTTTAACTTCACCACTTCCTGTGGCAGTAATAGTATTACCACCAACTATAGAAAGTTTGACTACACTTTGATTTACATCAGATGATGGAGGGTTTGTTGGTGAAGATGTATTTGTATCACCTCCACTTGCTGGAGCGTCACTATTAGTACTTTGACATCCCAAAAAGCCAAACGACAACGAGACAAAAAGTCCAAGCATTACAAACTTAAAAAATTTCATAAGTTTCCTTAATTTTTACATTCTGAGAATTATTCTATCCACTAGGAGGTTAAACTTGCTTTAAATAAACATTTATATACTTTTTGCACATACAAAACCACTAGAAAATGCCCACTGAAAGTTATAACCACCGAGTTCTCCTGTTACATCGACCACTTCACCAATAAAATAAAGATTTTTTATTTTTTTTGATTCTAATGTTTTAGGATTAATCTCTTCACTCACTACACCCCCTTTGGAAACTTCCGCTTTTGTAAAACCAAAACTGCCTGCTGGTGAAAAAATGTAATTGTGCAACGACTTCAGTTTTTCTCTCTCCTGCTTTGTAAGTTTAGAACACTCTTTATCTTCTACATCTAATGCTTGAATAAGCGCTTTAGCGAGTCTTTTTGGTAAGGGGATGGCTGAACTTAACATCTTTTTGCCTTGTATAAGTTCTTGAATCTTGTGTGCAGGTAAAAAGTTGATACTTATCTCCCCTTTTTCCCAATACAGCGAAGCAGAAAGTACCGCAGGACCACTTATCCCTTTATGGGCAAAAAGCATCTCCTCTTGAAGTATTTTTTCGCCAACTTTTATATGCACATAACAGCTCAAACCACTGAGCTCTTTCATCCAAAACTGCTCTTTTTGCAAAGTAAGCCCCACAAGTGCAGGGGTAAATTTTTTCGTTTCTATCCCAAAACTCTCAGCAACACGCAACCCTACATCTGTTGCACCCAATTGTGCAAAACTTTTGCCACCTGTGGCTACAACCAACTTCTGTGCATACAAAGTTCGTTGATGTGTTTGTATAACAAAATCTTCACCCTCTTTTGTTGCAGATACAATCTTTTCATCCAAAAAAAGCTCTGCGTGTTTAGCGTTGCGTGTGAGAAGCTCTATAATATCATCAGAACTCTTTTTACAAAAGTAGTAACGCCCTTTTCTCAGCTCCAACTCTACCTTGTTTCTCTCTAAAAAACGCAACAGTTTCTCTTTATTAAAACGCTTAAACACACTCTTTAGAAGCTCTACATCACCATCATAATTACTTACTTTCACCTCAATATTGGTGATATTACACTTGCCCCCACCTGAGATTTTCACTTTTCTTGCTACTTGCGTGTTGCCCTCTACTATGGCAAGAGATTTTTTTGGACTGATATTGCCTGCACACATCAATCCACTTGCTCCTGCACCCAAAATTACTACATCATATTTTTTCATAAAGCGATTATACGCTATAATTCGCTAAAAAAGAAGTAGCATGGCGAACAAACTCCATATTGTCTCACTTGGATGTACCAAAAATCTTGTAGATACCGAAGTGATGATGGGAAGACTCAAAAATTTTGAACTCACAGACAACAACGAAGAAGCAGATGTTATCATCGTCAACACCTGCGGTTTTATTGATGCCGCTAAAGAGGAATCACTCAACACAGTTTTATCACTCCACGATGCCAGAAAAGAGGACTCTTTGCTTGTGATGGCAGGATGTCTCTCGGAGCGTTATCAAGAGGAGCTTCAAGAGCAGATTCCAGAGGTTGATATCTTTACAGGTGTGGGTGACTATGATAAAATAGATGAACTTTTAGTGGAGAAAAAGAGTCGTTTTTCTGATGAAGTCTATCTTATAGACGGAGCGGAGCGTGTTGTGACTGGTTCCACCTACCACGCCTATATCAAACTCTCAGAGGGGTGTAACCAAGCATGTAGTTTTTGTGCCATTCCAAGTTTTAAAGGGAAGCTACATTCACGCGATTTAGACTCTATCGCAAAAGAAGTAGAATCACTTGTAGCACAAGGGTACTGGGACTTCTCTTTTGTTTCTCAGGATTCCAGCTCTTATCTGCGTGACCAAAACATTCAAGATGGACTCTCGCTACTTATCCAACGCATTGAGCTTATTGAGGGGGTTAAGAGTGCTCGTATTTTATACCTCTATCCATCAACAACAACCATAAAACTTCTCCAAAATATTGCAAAAAGCAAGATTTTTCACAACTATTTCGATATGCCTATCCAACACATCAACGATGATATGCTGCGTATCATGAAGCGTGGTTTTGGGAAAGAAAAAACAATAGAACTCTTGGAGTATATGCGCAAACTTCCTGACTCTTTTGTAAGAACAAGTTTTATTGTCGGACATCCTGGAGAAACGCAGGAGATGTTTGAAGAGATGTGTGATTTTGCACAGAGTTTTGGATTTGACCGTATCAATGTCTTTAGCTACTCTGATGAGGAAACAACCTCAGCCTATGAGATGCAAGAGAGTAAGATTGATGAAGCAACCAAACTCCAACGTGCTGAGATTTTAGGTGACATCGCAGCTGAAGCAACACGCAACTCTTTAGAGGCTGAAGTTGGCAAAACACGCAAGATTGTCATAGATGGAGAGAGTGATGAACATCAGTTTTTACTCTCTGCTAGGGAGCTTCTTTGGGCACCTGAAATTGATGGTGAGATCTATGTCAATGACCGCACTGATGATGAAAATGAGCTTGTGTTTGGAAAAGCATATAATGCAAAAATAACTGATATAGTTGGTGATATTCTTACAGCGACTGTTGATAATGCTTCATCTGCAAACTAAACCTTTTTTAGAAAATAAAAACAATCTTCTGGCATTCTCTGCCGGAGGGGATTCTAGCGCACTTTTTTTCCTCTTGCTTGAATCTGGTATCTCTTTTGATATAGCGATTGTTGATTATGGTATAAGAGCCCAAAGTAAAGAGGAAGTTGCCTATGCCAAAAAACTCGCACAGCAACATAATCTCCAGTGTTTCATCCATCATTCCCCTCCAATAACAACCAATTTTGAAGCACAGGCAAGAGAGATTCGCTATAACTTTTTTGAAAGGCTTATCACAACACACCATTATGACAACCTTTTAACAGCACACCATTTGGGAGATAGATTTGAGTGGATGTTGATGCAGTTTTGCAAAGGGTCTGGATGTGTTGAACTTGCAGGGATGCAGATGATAGAAAAACGTAAACATTACACACTTGTACGCCCTTTGCTACATCTTGACAAAGCAGAACTTTTACAATACTTACAAATACGCAATATCGAGTATTTTGAAGATGTAACAAACTCTGATGAAAGCTATACACGCAACGCTTTTCGTCATCAACACGCAACACCACTTCTTAAGCAATATAAAAAAGGGATAGCAAAGAGTTTTGAATATTTAGACAAAGACAAAAAACTTCTTGTTGAGGAGGAGATTATCCAAACACGCAAGCAGCTTGCCTATTTCAAAAAAAAGCTCTCAACACGCAATAATATCTACCTAATAGATAAGCATCTTAAATCTTTAGGACATATCATCACAGGTGCAGAGAGAGAACTTTTAGAAGATAATACAAGTATTGTTATTGGGCGTCGCTATATTATTACACACTGGAATGATTATATTTTAATAGCACCTTTTTTAAAACAACACGCAACCTTTTCTAAAGAGTTTAAAGAGAAGATGCGTTTGTTAAAAATTGATCCAAAACTCAGGGCTTATTTAGCTTTAGAGCCTGATTTGGTAGAGTTTTTGTCTTTATTGTTAGCATAAACTTTCATTGTAAAAGATGATTTTATCATCTCCCCATCTCTTTGAAAATCAATAGGAAAATTAACCCCTATAATCCAGTCACTTTTATTGACTGCATCTAAAAAGTCATAAAAATTTGTAGGAGAAGATATTTTTGAAGTAGTATTAACTTCATACACCGCGAAACTATCTTCATCTTTCTCTCTGTTAAGTTTTGAAAGAATTAAGGAACTAAAATAGTTTTTGTGCTGTTTTTGAAATCTTTGCGGATTAAAGATAGAGTCAAAAGCGGTAATGATATGTCTGTTTTTACTTTGCAACTCTTTATATTTTGCAACTGTCTCATCATGATAGTTTTCATATTTGTAATATTCTTTAAACTCCTTTTTTAATGCCAAACGTTTTTGTCTATACTCCTTCCCCTCAGGAATAAGAACCAAAAAAGAAAATAATATTACAAAAAGAAAAAGTATAACTGAAACTGTAATCATATAAATATGATGGCGAGTGATATTAATCTTCATTAGTTAACTCCTCATCATCAGTTGTATCATCTTCCATATAGTTTTTTGAAACAAAATGAAGCCATCCATTTTTTGCAGGGTAAAAACTAGTGTATGTTTTTTGAAAGATAGAGCGTAATGGTGCTTGCAACATAAAGTTATAAACATCTTTGTTTGGTGTAATGCCATAAAGGATAAGACCATTTTTAAGCAACTGTGCTTTTGACAATGTTATGCGTTCAGGAACTAAATCAAAAAGATTTGCAATAGAATCTCTTAAAACTGTATTGTTTGTATAGATTTTTTCTGCCAATGCTTTTTGCTTTTGAATATATGCTATTTTTGTATTAAGAAGTTCAATATCTTTTTGTAATGCTAAACGCTCATTTACAATACGCATTTTATCTTTTTCAAATGTATAATTTTTATAAAGCAAAAATATATATGTTGTCATTAACATCGATATACTGATACCGAAGAAGATTATTATAAGTTGAAATTCTGGCGTAAATGGAGTCTTTTTTCGTGGTTTTACATAACTGTACTTCATAAACCAAGCTCCTTCTTCGCAATTTCACTCACTTCCACTCCAATATCTATTCGTCTGATATAAACATTAAAAAACATCTCTTCTTCCAAAAGCTTTTTTAAATCATAACTTACACCTACACTATCAGCTATATAAATATTTTCTAAAAATTTACTTTCATAACGATCATCTTTATAATAATGTGCTACTGACTCTTCGATAAGAGTAAAACGGCTATAGTCTTGATTGAAATGTTCTTTATCCCCTTCTTTAAGATCCATATCTCCCTCTTGCAGTTCCTCTTCTATATCTCTATTATCTGAAAAATCTTCTATATCCTCAAGAGAATCAAGATCTTCAATATCACCAAAATCTTCTAATGATTCAATATTATCATCAACATCAATATCTTCTAAATCTATATTTTCATCCAATGCATCTTCAATCTCTGTAATATCTTCATCATCAACATGGGAAAATGTATCTTCATCATCTGTTATCTTTACAACTAAATGCTCCCCATACAGCAGCATTGAATCTTCAAAAACACTCAATACAATACTATCTTCCAAAATTAAAACATACAAGGAGATGTGAGAAGATATTTTATCTTGAAAAAAGTTTGCCAAAACTACAAAAGGGGAAAAAACGAAATCTACACCTAAGAGTCCCTGCTCTTTTTCCAACTCATAGAGTTCAGATTTAGATGTATAAAATGTCCAGCTGTTATTAAAACATAAATATTCACATGATGATATATCTTTATAATAAGCAAGCTTGTTTTTATTACATGTTGGTACAACTCCTTGCGTGTTTGAAGGATCAAGATAAGATATATAAAAATAAGGGGTTTCTTTTGTATATGATGTTATAAAATCAATCATCTGCTGTGATGGTGTTGGTGTGTCAAACTCATTATGAATATGTTCCACAACACCTTTTCTCCCATACACTTCTATATAGATGAGAGTCTTTGTTTTTTGTATGATGATATTGACTAGCACTTTAACATATAAAGCTTCAAAAATCTTTGATAGCACTACTTTTTTGCTCCACATAAGGGGTGTGCTTTTTGATAATTTTGTTGTTTCAAAGCACTTCCTAGTTTTGTATATATCTGTGTTGTTGCCATCGAGGAATGACCAAGTAACTCACTTACATCAACAATGGGAGCACCACCATTTAAGAGTGATGTTGCATATGAATGACGCAATTGATGGGGAGTCACTTTTAAACCTACTCGTTGAAACACTTTAGTTACGATATATCTTAGACTATTTTCGCTTAATTTTTCGCCATTTTTCTCAAAAAGAAATTGTTTTCTACTAAAATTTGCTCTATATGTGTCTATCAACTCTTTTGTTATCTTCAAAAGGGGAACATCTCTTTGTTTATTCCCTTTTCCTATCACTCGAATCCATTCCTGTGAAATATCTTCAATCTTAATATTGCTCAGCTCTGAAATCCGCAGTCCCAAAGTATAGAGCATAACAACAACAACGCTCTCTTCTAAAGAGGCGCTTTGTAATGCTTCAACTATATGTTTATGCAAAATAGGCTTGGGAAGTGTTTTTGCAACTTTTATACTTTCATCAGCTTGCAGTACAACACGCAACCCTTCATCATTCAAATAGTTAACAAAACTTCGTATAGCACTTAATTTTTTTGTGATTGTTTTTGGATTTAATGAAGCTATATGTAAACGATAAGGCATAAGATTACAAATAATTTTTTGCTTGTCATAAACAAACTCAATATATTCAAATGCCTCATATAAAGCTCTTTGGTATGTTTGAAGTGTAAGAGATGAATATCCTCTTTGCTTTTGCAGATACAAAAGAAAAGAATCAATATCCCTAGTTGTTAACTTTTTCAAGTAACTTCTCAAAATTTTTATAATATTTTCGCGCTTCTTGAACTAAAGATTCATCTGTAACAACACTTGGAGCAAGTTTAATATAACGCTTCACCATTATTTCACTCATAAGCTTAATCTTTGCTCGATCTGCATCACTAATACTCTCTTGATTAACAATCTCATTAATCTCTTCTAAATACTGTTTTGCCTCATCAATATATTTTTTGTACTTCATCGCTATTTTTGATTGCGCCATAATGGTTGAAGCCATACGATTGTAAATATCAAGAGAAAACGCCTCATTTGCACGCTCATACGCTTTTTTGTAATCTCCAATCTCATAATAATACTTTGCCTCTAGAGATTTTTCATAAGAAGGGTTTAAAAGAAAATAAACAACCATCGCCAAAATAGCAGAGAATGCAAATAATACTAAAGACTTAACGTTCATGTTGCAACAATCCTTTTTGAATAAGCGCTCTTGCTTCTTCAAATTCCATACCATCTATTGTGATAGGTTCACTTATATAATACCTAATTGTACCAAAAGGTTTTGGAATTACAAACCTATCCCATGAACGAAGTTGCCAATATTTCTGGGGGTGAATCTCTACAAGAACTACAGGTATCTTTGCTTTTTGTGCCATATGGATGATACCATCACTCACTTTATGTCGAGGACCTTTTGGACCATCTGGGGTGATACCTAAGTCATATCCAACACGCAACTCCTTAATGGATTGCATCAAAGCTTTCACCCCACCCCTTGTAGAAGAGCCTCGAATCGTTTCAAAACCAAAAAAAGAGAGTGTTTTTGCAATCAAATTGCCATCAAAATGTTCTGATATTAAAAGTTTAACATGGGGAGTCTTTCTGTAACGAAGATATGCATAAGGAATCATTAGCAATTCACCATGCCAACACGCCATAATAAAGTTTTTCTCACCCAAATCTTTAGGAGCTTCAAAGACTTTCTTGTTTGTAAAATATAAAAAACGGATTAAAAAAGCACCAAGAGCTGGTACTATGAAAAGAGCAAGGGAGCGAGAAAGCTTTTTAAGCAACGATCTCACCCGTGTAGATAGTGCGACCTATCTTCGTAATTTTGACATCTCGAAACTCACCCAAAAGTTCTTCTGAACCTTTTGTTTTAATGACAAGATTATTATCACTGCGTCCTGAGACATACCCATCGGCATTAAGCTCTTCAAAATATACCTTGTACACTTTGCCAAGCTGTTTTTGGCTTTTTTCATCAAGAAGTTGTGTATAAAGTGCCTGAAGATAAGAGAGTCTCTCTGAAGCCACTTCAGGGTCAACAACATCACTAAAGTGTTGCGCTTGTGTTTCAGGTCTTGGAGAGTATTTAAAAGAGAATATTTGATCAAACCTCACCTGCTTCATCACATCGATGGTCTCTTCAAAATCAGCATCACTCTCACCAGGAAAAGCAACAATAATATCGGTTGAAATACTTACTTCAGGACACATAGCACGTAACTTCTCAACACGATTTAAAAACCACTCTTTGGTATAACCACGCTTCATATCTTTAAGTACTTTAGAACTTCCACTTTGTAATGGCATATGCATTGATTTACAGATTTTAGGATTCGTTGCAAACTCTTTTATAAACTCATCATCCATATGAAAAGGGTGTGGAGAAGTAAAGCGGATACGCTTTAATCCCTCAATTTTACTCAAACGACGTAAAAGTTCTGTAAAGTTTACTTTTTCATGCTCACTTGAGGAGAAACGACGCCCATAGTTATTCACATTTTGCCCTAAAAGAAAGATCTCTTTTGCACCATTATCTACTGCTCTTTGTGCTTCTTGTATGATAAGAGCATCGGGAATAGAGATCTCATCTCCACGCGTCTTTGGTACTATACAAAATGTACACTGTTTGTCACACCCTATCGAGATGTTGATATATGCTTTATAAGGAGATGTTCTAAAATCATCAAATGCAAACTCACTCTCATCGTAGTTGATATCAACTTCTACCGCTTTGTTCTTGTGTAAAACTTCTGTTATTTTAGAAACATTTCTTGCACCTAAAACAAAGTTGACATAAGGAGCACGTTTAATAATCTCATCTCCAAGATGGGAAGCTGTACAGCCACATACACCAATCTTTGCACCCTCTTTTTTCTTTTTGTTAAACACACCAAGTTCAGAAAAAAGTTTGGCAACTGGTTTTTCACGAACAGAACATGTATTTATCAAAATTAGGTCAGCTTCTTTGAGATTTGATGTTGTTTCATACCCCTCTTTCTCTTTGAGCGCTGCAATTATATGCTCTGAGTCTCTAGAGTTCATAGCACAACCTAGTGTTTCAATAAATAGCTTCTTACTCATAAAACCTCTTTTAGTTCATAATATGTACTTGGTACATATAATCATTGTCTGCAAGTCCGTATTTTACTTCGCTCATATAAAAACTTTTCCCCTGTGCTTCAAAATGGTCTTGAAGTGCAAGTAAGTCTTTGTGAGAATTTTCTCTATCAAAGTAAAAAATAACACTTTTTTCTTTCTCTACAGTTGATTCTATTTTCGACAAATCAACTTTTTTTGGTTTTGTATGCAAATCAGTTCTTGCTAATTTTAAATCCATAATATATCCTCATAATGTTTAAAAGTTTTGCATTATACTCAAATACTACTAAAAAGCTAATTAAAGATGTTTTTAGTAGTATTTGAGTATAATAATGAACTTCATTAAGAAATCCCCCAATTAATTATCATTGTTAGAAAGATTTCTTAAAATATTAAGGAATAAAAATGGAAAAAATATTAGATATTGCAGAAGCTATCGCACATGAAAAAGGGCTGCAACCTGAAAAAGTTTTAGAAGCTTTAAAAACTGCTTTTGTTCAGACTGCAAAAAGAGTTATTGATCGTAATTTTGCTTTTGAAGCAAATGTTGATGAGGAAACCAAAAGTATAAAAATTGTTCAAACTATCACTGTTGTAGCAGATGATGATGAAAAACTTCAAGATGAAGAGATTGCACCAGCTTATATCTCTATAAGTGAGGCAAGAGAGTATGATGATCAAGTAGAACTAGGAGATCAACTCCAAATTGATCATGATTTAGAAGAGTATGGCCGTACAGCTGCTTCTCAACTTCACCGTGAAATAGAATACCATGTACAACGCCTTGTTGAAGATGAGATCTATAACAAATACAAATCTAAAGTGGGTACACTTGTAAGCGGTCGTGTAACACGTGTAGATGCTCAAAACGCTACATATATAGAGGTAGATGAGATTCGTGCTGTACTTCCTATGAAAAGCCGTATTAAAGGGGAAGTGTTTCAAGTGGGTGATCATATCAAAGCTGTTGTTCGCCGTGTCAATATGGATAAAGAAAACGGCATTCAAATAGAACTCTCAAGAACATCTCCAAAATTTTTAGAAGCACTACTTGAACTTGAAGTACCAGAGATTGCAGATGGTACTGTCATTATCGAAAAATCAGCTCGTATTCCTGGTGAGCGTGCAAAAATTGCACTTCTCTCTACACACCCACAAGTTGATGCTGTTGGTGCTACAGTTGGTGTCAAAGGGGTACGTATCAATGCAGTAAGTCAAGAACTTATCGGTGAAAACATTGACTGTATAGAATACACAACAATTCCAGAACTTTTTGTATCACGTACTATGAGTCCAGCTATCATTTCTCATGTTGAAATAGTAAAAAATGAAGATGGTGAAAATGAAAAAGCTATCATCACACTGCCAAGTGATCAAAAATCAAAAGCGATCGGTAAAAGTGGTATCAATATCCGTTTAGCATCAATGCTGACAGGGATGCAAATCGAGCTTATAGAAACAGATGCACAAACAAATGAAAATGGTGAGATTGAAGAGAAAAAAGAGAGTGTTGATGCTCTTGAAGCACTCTTTAATTAAATATACATAAGCATTTTATGCTTATGTATGAGAGATATTACCTGCATTAATTCCTACATAAATAATTGTACCAATAAAAAAAGCAATAGTCATAATCACAAGAAATTCCATTATAAATCCTTTAAACTTATTGTTGTAATAACAATAATACCAAGCCAAACTTTCAAATAATTCAATTCTTCTTTTATTTCATCTATTCTTGCCATAAACAATTATACCATAATCTTATTATTGTCTATTCATATAGGGATTGAGTCTTAAAAGTATCATATCAGCTATCATATTTCCAAGAAGTGTTAAAAAAGCTGTAATGATTAAAATACCCATAATCACAGGGTAATCTCTACTCATAGCACTCGAATAAAAAAGCTGTCCCATCCCCTCTATACCAAAAATCGCCTCTAAAATCACACTTCCACCTATAAGACCTGGAAGAGACAAACCTAAAAGTGTAATAATAGGAGGTAAAAGATTCGGAAGTATATAAATACGCAAGAGTTGTACTTTATCAAGCCCTCGTGAGCGAGCAAAATAATAATAATCACTTTTTAGTATCTCTAAGGTTAAAGAACGAATGTAGATAATCATACTCCCCAAACCTACAAATATCATAACAGACACAGGTAAAACCAAATGCCATACCATATCTGTATAGTAAGCAAATCCCTTCTCAACATCAACAGAATGAAGCCCTGCAATTGGGAAAAGATGTAAATTTAAAGCAAAGAGAATAATAAAAAGCAGTGCCAAATAAAATGAGGGCATAGCAAATGACACTAAAGAGATTTGCCGAATAATATAATCTAATGTTGTGTTGTTATACAAAGCAGCTTTAATACCCAAATATAAAGAGATACCAAAGACAGCAACAAGTGATATAAAATTCATACTCAGTGTTACACCTATACGATGTAAAATCTCAGTAGTAACCTCCTGCCCACTTACAAACGATACACCAAAATCTAACTGCATCAGATGAGTTATCCAGTCCAAATACTGCTTATATAATGGCTTATCAAGTCCATATACTGCTTTGAGTTTTGCCAACGCCTCTTGCGTCATATTTGGATTAAGTTCACCTGCTGCAAAAAAAGAGTTAGGTGCTGCATGAATAGCAAGGAAGGATATAAGAGAGATGAGTAACAACATAAAAAAGATATAAGATAATTTTTGGATTAAAAGTTTCATAAAAGCATTGTAACATAAATGATATTTTGAAAAAAAGGGGAAAAAGAAATAACTCCCAAAAAAGGGAATTATGGTTTTAAGTTTAGTGTACTACTAAAAATTTAAAGTCAAATATGCTTGTGCATAGTTCGTTGAATCACTTGATTCTGGATTATCATTAATAATTGCAACGGCAGCATCTAATGATCCAAAAGATTTTGTAGCTCTTAAAGCAACTTCAGTTAAATCTCCAGCATTATTGCTGATTGATGTAACATAAAGACCTAAATCAACATAATCCATTGCATTACCTTCAACTGTTAGGTTGATTGAATCTGAACCTGATTTAGTAACATTACCATAAGCCCACCATACTTCAGTGTAAAGCTTAGACTGAGCTTTGCTAACATCAGTGGCAGTATTAACAGCAGCAGCACCACGGCTTGAAGTATTACCTGTAATACTATGAGCACCACCCCATGTATTAGATACTAGATTTTGTTCTAATCCTAATGTAGAAAGCACAGTATATCCAACACCAGTACTTACAAAAACTGAATCATTTTTTAGTAAATCTGTTGTTATGTTTAAATTTAATGCTGTATCAGCTGAACTGCTATCTTTTGCCAACTTAGAACTTGTAGTTTGGTAATTTAATTCAGCATCACCACTTAATTTTATATTTTCAATTGCAATATAGCATAATATATTCTTAATATTTATAAAAAATATTATATTTAATTATTAGGTATAATTTCAATATGAAACAAAGAAATACAATTATTTTATTAACTTAAATGATTTTTTGTTTAAATGGATACAGTGCAACATCTACCAACTATCTTGCATCCCATGCAAGCATTGTTTTACCATCTTCGCTAGTTGTTGCTGCTGCCATACCCATGATGTTATAGCCAGCATCTACATAGTGAATCTCACCTGTAACACCTGAACTAAGGTCACTTAGCAAATACATAGCAGAGTTGCCAACCTCTTCGATTGTCACATTTTTCTTTAGCGGAGCATTCACTTCATTCCAGTTAAGAATCTGTTTAAAATCCCCTATACCAGCGGCTGCAAGTGTTTTAATAGGTCCAGCACTAATAGCATTAACACGCTGCCCTTTTGCACCAAGATCTACTGCCATATAACGAACAGTTGACTCTAAAGCAGCTTTAGCTACACCCATAACATTGTAGTTTACAATGTATTTTGGTCCACCTAAATATGAAAGTGTTAATATAGAAGCATCATCACTCAAAACACTTTCTAAACGATTTGTAAGATCTATAAGAGAATAAACTGATATATCCATAGCAATTTGAAAAGCTTGTTTTGTAGTTTTGATAAAAGGCTCACTTAATGCTTCTTTAGGAGCAAAAGCTACAGAGTGTACCAAAAAGTCTATCTTGCCAAAATCTTTTTCGATCTTTGCAGCAAGTCCTGCCATATGCTCTTCATTACTTACATCAAGCTCATACACATACTCACTGCCAAACTCTTTAGCGATTGGCTCAACTCTTTTTTTCAACGCATCATTAAGATATGTAAATGCCATCTGGGCACCTTGCTCATGACATGCTTTTGCTATTCCATAAGCGATTGATTTATTGTTCGCAAGCCCTACTATAAGACCTCGTTTGCCTTTCATTATCATTCTATTTCTTTCCTTATTTCTTTTATTTCATTGTTTGATGATGGTTTATTTCACCTATTATCTTAAAAAATGCATAGGCTACAACACTTACAGCTATTATCAATATCCATTCCATAACTATAACTCCTCCAACTCATCCATTTTACGATAAGCTCTTTTGTTGATATCTATAAGAGAAAATGAGATAATAACAACGAGTATCAAAGCTATATAAAGATTAAAATCTCCACTTTTATAATGTGTTGCTATCCAACCGACTAAAGATACAACTATTGCAGATAAAATAGCAAAAAGTAATTTTAACCATCCAATTTGTTCTTTAATCTTTTCATTTCTACTCATATTATACCATTTCTTTTTCTACAATATCCCCATAACCAATCATGGTACAAAAATGTTCACTGTAAAGTGCTGCGCTTCCTACTAAAATACCATCAACATTTTTCAAAGAAAGTACCTCTTTTGCATTGGTTACTTTGACACTTCCACCATAAAGCAGTGGTGCTGATGATTTTGTTTTTAACTCTTGGTGGATATCTTCAATATCTTCTAGTGTCGGTGTAAGCCCTGTACCAATAGCCCAAACAGGCTCATAGGCGATGATAAGATTTTCATACTTAGTATCTATCCCCTCATATTGAGCAGATATATATGTAAGCATCTCCTCTTTACCTGCTTCCCTTTTTTCCAAAGGTTCACCTACACAGTACACTATTTGAAAGCCAAGATTTTTAAAATACTCAAATTTTTTTGCTATAAACTCTTGAGACTCCCCTAAAATATGGCGACGTTCACTGTGACCTATAAGAATAGTTTTTATACCAAATTCTTCTAAATGATCAAGTCCTATCTCCCCTGTAAAAGCACCATTTTGTGTAGGATAAGCATTTTGGGCACCTATCACTACATTACTCTCATAATTATCCAATGAACTCATAGCAGGAAATACCAAAACCTCTTGAGTACTTGCGTGTTGTTTCATATAAGTACTTAATTCCTCTACATAGTTGCGTGTTTCCTTGCGGGTTAGATTGGTTTTTAGATTTGCTGCTATTATCATTGATTATCCCTCTTGTTGTGCGTTATGATTTATTAATGGTTCTACTCCAGGAAGTACTTTACCTTCTAAAAGCTCCAGTGATGCTCCACCACCAGTTGAGATAAAGCTCATCTCCTCATCAACACCTACTCGTTGCACCAAGTCAGCAGTATCACCACCACCAACAACAGTTGTTGCATAGCTATCTGCTACAAAGTGTGCAATTTTTGAGCTTCCACGAGCAAATTTTTCCATTTCATAGACACCCATTGGACCATTCCAAAGAACTGTTTGTACATCATTCAGTCCTTCACGATACAGTCTTACTGTTGCAGGACCGATATCAAGTCCCATCCACTCACTAGGAATCTCCTGAGCTGTTACAATTTTACTTACTGCATCTTCAGCAAATTTCTCAGCGGCAATCACATCAACAGGAAGATAAAACTTTACACCAAGTCTTTTTGCTTCATCCATAACATGTTGTGCATCCTCAAGCAAATCATCTTCAACAAGAGATGCTCCAATATCATAACCCATCTGTTTAAGAAATGTAAATGCCATTCCACCACCGATAAATATCTTATCCACTTTTGGTAAAAGGTTTGTCAGTGCTTCTAATTTTCCAGAAACCTTGCTTCCACCAACGATAGCAGCAAAAGGGCGAACAGGATTGTTGATAAGTTTTGCAAAATATGTAATCTCTTTTTCAAGTAAGAAACCAGCTGCCTTGTGTGCATCATCAAAAAACTTTGTAATGCCATGAACTGAAGCGTGTGCTCTGTGACTCACACCAAAAGCATCATTAACATAAAACTCTGCCATTGAAGCAAGTTTTTTACTTAGCGCTTCATCATCTTTTGTCTCACCCGCTTCAAAACGAAGATTTTCAAGTAAAAGTACTTCATGACGAGGTAGGTCTGTTGCAAGTTGCATCGTTGCATCATCAATAACACCAGGAGCAAGTTCTACATGACGCTTTAGTAGTTGCTGCAGTCTTCTTGCAACAGGGGCTAAAGAGTATTTTTCAACCACTTCACCCTTTGGACGTCCAAGGTGAGATGCCAAAATAACAGCACAATCCTGATCTAAACAATAGTTGATTGTTGCCACAGCAGAGCGGATACGTCTGTCATCTGAGATATTGCCAAACTCATCCATCGGAACATTGAAGTCACAACGGATAAATATTTTTTTATTTGCTAAATCCAAACTTTTTAAGTGTAAAAGTTCCATAAAATTTCCTATTTTGAAATATGAACAGCCATATCGATAAGACGCATAGAGTATCCCCACTCATTGTCATACCAAGCCATCACTTTTACCATATCTCCACCGATCACCTGTGTTAAATCCTCAGCAACGATAGAACTGTACTCACACCCAACAAAGTCTTGAGAAACACGCATCTCTTTATCTATAAGTAAGAGACCTTTGAGTTTAGTTTCAGCCATCTCATTAAACACAGCATTCACTTCCTCTTTCGTTGTCCCTTTTTTCACAACAACATTCAAGTCAACCATAGAAACATCTGGTGTTGGAACACGAACTGACTGACCATGAAGTTTGCCTTCAAGTTGTGGTAAAACAAGACTGATAGCTTTTGCGGCACCTGTTGTTGTTGGGATCATATTTACAGCACCTGCACGAGCGCGACGCTTGTCTTTAGAGTGTTTGACATCTAAGATATTTTGATCATTAGTGTATGAGTG
>JAMOSN010000014.1 GCA_027068455.1 Sulfurimonas sp. | reverse complement strand
ATCATTATAAAGGCAAGTGTATGGTAAAAAAACTGTGTCATAAAATCGCTGTGAAGCATTTGTGTAAAAGTTGTTTCTGCTTCTTTGACTGTTGCAGGTAACCACATAACCGATGTTACTATGTAATTAAATATCCAGCCAATAACTACTGAATAAAATATCATAATAAACAAACCAGCCAATGCCTGAAATCCACCAAGTTTCCATAAGTTTTTATGTTTTGGTGCCAACTCTTCAAATGAGCTTACTGTATCTCTACGCCCCAAATACCCTATAAGCATCTCTGCTATCATTATAGAAAAACCTATAAGCAATACTGTTAAGAGATACACAAGTACAAAAGCACCTCCACCATATTCACCTGCTATATATGGAAACTTCCAAATATTTCCAAGCCCTACAGCACTACCAGCTGCTGCTAAAATAAACCCTACTCTACTAAATCTTGCTATTTTCATCGATACTTTTTCCCTTTTTAATTAGGGTAATTATACATTAATTCTATAAAAATTTGCATTTTTTAGATATTTTTTCAAAATACTCTTGACAAAGAGAAAGTTATTGACTATAATTTCGACCTCATTAATCAGCATAACAGCTCTTTAATGTTCAGGTCGGGGTGTAGCTCAGTATGGTTAGAGTACTTGGTTTGGGACCAAGGGGCCGAAGGTTCGAGTCCTTTCACCCCGACCATTTTTTTTATAATTATCATGGTGGGATTAGCTCAGTTGGTTAGAGCACTAGTTTGTGGCACTGGGGGCCGCGAGTTCGAATCTCGTATCCCACCCCATTTTAATTAAACAACTATTTTATTATTGATAAGAAACAAAACAGTTGTTGCCCATGCGCCCGTGGCTCAACTGGATAGAGTATCGGACTTCGGATCCGACGGTTATAGGTTCGAATCCTATCGGGCGCACCATATGCGTCCTTAGCTCAGCTGGATAGAGCAACGCCCTTCTAAGGCGTAGGTCAAAGGTTCGAATCCTTTAGGGCGTACCACTTTGTCAGAAGTGACATTAAACACTTTAACCACGCGGACGTGGTGAAATTGGTAGACACGCCAGACTTAGGATCTGGTGCCGCAAGGTGTGGAGGTTCAAGTCCTCTCGTCCGCACCATTCAATCAACAACATTCCGGATTAGCTCAGCGGTAGAGTAGGTGACTGTTAATCACTTGGTCACTGGTTCGAATCCAGTATCCGGAGCCACATAACACTCACTTTTCACTCAATTAACATTGCACTTGATTTTAGAATTAGCGATATCTATTTTATAAAAAAGATTAATTTTTTACTAATTTTCTGATACAATCAAACAGCTATAAAAAAGAGTTCATAAATAGGAGAATAGTTTTTGCACTACAATGTATTACTCATTAATGACAATGAGAACGAACTGAAAAATCTTGTTAAATATTTTGAAAACATTCATGATATTAACCTCAAAGTAATTCAAAAAAAGATAGAGTTTGAAGCGTATATCCGCATCAATCCAGTCCATCTTATTTTAGCAAATGAACAATGCTTATCGCTAGACCCACTCTCTTTATGTCAACATATTCGCTCACTAGATGAACTAAACTTTTTACCATTTTTATATCTTATGAAAACAGATGATATCAAAAACATTCAAGCAGCGTATGAACTCGGTGTCAATGAATGTATCAAAGCTCCTTTTAATCTTGAAGAACTGGTTTTGCGTATGCACAGATACATATTAAACTATGAAGCACTAAAAAAATGTTTGGGACAAAATGAACGATTGGCAGTTGTATTAGCGACAGACCAACTAACAAAAGTTTCAAATAGAATGCATCTACAAACTCTGCTTTCGCAAGCTATTAAAGAGTATAACCGATACAACAGAGTCTTTTCTATTATCTATTTTCGTATCAGTGATATGCAAAAGATTAACGCTATCTATGGATTTACCAAAGGGGATAAGCTTTTACGGGATTTTGCTCAATTTATTGCTAAAAATATCCGAACAAGTGATGTTATCGCACGTTGGGGTGGTGGTGACTTTATTGTTTTAGCACCCAATACATCAACTGAAAATACAGTTGCATTGGCAGAAAAACTCAATCTCCAACTCAAGAAAAAAACATTTTTACCATCTTTTAGTATCCATGTCCATTTTGGTATAACACAGGTGGCTGAAAATGATAATATCTATTCTATAGTAGATCGTGCAAAAAAAGCATTGCAACAAAGTATTGAAAATCATAGTATTAATATAGTATCAATATAAATTTAAAGCAATACTTTAGCACTTATTGCCAATGCAGCACTCTCAGAACGCAACACTAGAGGTGTATCAAAACGAAATCGCTTCTGGTTTTGCAGCAGCTCTTTTTCTGATGGTGAAAATCCACCTTCACATCCAATAAGAACACGCAAGAGATCACTCTCTTTTTCTAACACTTCAGGAGTAAAATCCAATACCTGTGTATCTGGATAGGCATCTATAAAAGAAGAGAGATTTTTAAATATCTCAAATTCAATAAAATCAGTCCTTCCACACTGTTGATTAGATGCTTCTAGTATTCTTTGGTATCGTTTGATATCAGGTTTAAAATTTTTCTGACTTCTTTCACAGTAGACAAAAGACACCTTCCCTACTCCCATCTCATTAAGTGAAGCCAAAACCTTTTCAACTGATTTAGAATCAATAACACACCACCCTATATGAAAAAACTTTTTAGGCTTGAACTCTTGCGTGTTTGTTTCTAAAAGCTTTAAAGTCGCACTTCTTGACTCAATATCGGTTATTATATAACGATGAAGCTGTTTTATCTGTTCTTTGTTACGGAAAAAAAGTTCATCACCCACACTGTGACGACGTACTTTTATCAAATATTTATATTGTTCTCCCTTGAGTGTGAGAATCTCTTTTCCAGCATCATCACTCAGTGCATAGATCATATATAATACATCCATAAAGAGACAAGAAGAATAAGCACAAACTCAATATATAAGATTTTAAGTCCAAACGGTTTATATGCTTCTAATGCTCTTTCTTTTTTAACATTTAAAAAACGTAACATCTTTGCTCTTTTAGCCTCCAAAACTATTAAAACAACAGAGATTACTATCATCACAATATTTTCTACCGTAAAATCAAGATGTTTTGCTGCCATCATAACAACACCTGTAAATACAGCCACACCAATAGCCATAGAGCTTAGTGGCATAAGCACTATAGACATCTTTCTTCGGTATTTATATAAATCGTTTGCCTGCATCAACATCACAATGTTCAGAAAAACAACAACTAAAAGTCCTATCGCGCCAATACTGTGGATACTAAGTCCCATACTATACATTTCATTCATAACGAAATTATATTATAATATGACAACGAAAGAAAGGGTTGAGAAAAATGGCAGTAACAATTGAAAAAGCTTTTGAACTAATTTATACAAATATAAAACCAAAATCACACAAAATCATTCCACTTGAAGAAGCACTTGGATATGTCTTAGCTGAGGATATTTATGCAACACATAATCTTCCACCGTATGATAACTCTGCTATGGATGGCTACGCTGTTAAAGTAGAAGACAGTAATAAAACTGTAAAAGTAGTATGTACAATTTTTGCTGGAGATGATGTAAATAAAGAGCTCCTGCATGGGGAGGCTATTAAAATTATGACAGGAGCAAAAATTCCACTTGGCACACAGTGTATAGTCCCTATTGAAGAGACACAGACTACATCAGAAGGTGTCTTGCTTCCTGATAATCTTACCCTCTCAAAACATATCCGTTTAGCGGGAGAAGATATTAAAAAAGGTTCCCAAATATTAAGCCATGGAGATATGATTAATGCACACCAAATCACGCTCCTAGCCTCACAGGGCATTAGCCATATCAAAGTATACAAAAAACCCCGTATTGCCCTCTTTGCCTCTGGGAATGAGCTTAAGATGCACTTTGAGAGTGTCAAAGAGTATCAACTTTACAATACAAACACACCAACCTTGCTCTCACGTGCTCTTGAGCTTGGGTGTGAAGTTGAATTTATTGGCACAGCAAGTGATACTCTTGAAGATATTAACACTCACATTAAAAGTGCTCTTGATTGTGACATCATCATCACATCAGGTGGTGTAAGTGTAGGAGATGCTGACTTTACAAAAGAAGCGTTTAGCTCATTTGGGTATGAGATTCTTTTTGACAAGATAGAGATTAAACCTGGCAAACCCACTACATTTGGTAAGATAGGTGACAAAGTAATTCTCAATCTACCAGGCAACCCCTTAGCGGCAGCACTGAATTTTGAACTCTTTGGTCGTGCTGCCATCTATGCAATGCGTGGAGCTAAAGAGAAATTTCTTAATCCAATAACTGCAAAAATGAAACATAATTTCTCAATGAAACCAGGTAGAAGGACATTGGTACCAGGATATTTTGACGGAGAGTATTTTAAAGTGTGTGAATCATTTGCACCAGGGATGATTTCACCCCTTGCAATGGCAAACAGTTTTGTTATTTTTGATACTTCATGTCACAATATAGAAGAAGGTGCAACCATAAAACTCATTAGTACGAAGTTTGACTTTTTAACACATAAGCCCGTAGATCTTATCTCTAAATAGTATCAGGGTTTATAAAGTGCTCTTTGGAGAGTACCTTTTCAAAAAGCTCACTATCATGAAAAGATGCTTTAATGGCATCTGAGAAATGGATATCTTTAAGTGCTATTATCCCCATCGCTTCTGAATGCGCATCTGCTTGAAAACATTGTGCATATCCTGTTTGTGTTTCATGTACTATAACAGAATGTAGTTTTACCTCTTTCTCCCCGTTTATCGTTGATGTAAGAGCAAGTAGTTGTTCTATCATTACAAAAATTACACGTGAAAACTGTTCTGCTGATGGTGAGACTGGAAGCTCCACCCAACGCTCGGAGTGTTTTTTCATATCTGCCTTATATTCTTCATCATCACCACTCCACAATGTAATAGCATGATCAAAACTCTCCACCAAATCTTTCATATTTTGTTTCATAAGCCCAAAATCGTACACCATTTGACCATTATCCAAGAAATTGGATTCAAAAAGTAATTCAACTTGATAGGAGTGTCCATGAAGGGAACTTCTACACTTTAAAGTGGAGCATCCCCGTACAATATGGGCATTTTCAAATTTAAAAAGTTTTCTAATTATCATCTAAACTCCCTTATTTTCATCCCATATCCGTATATGGAGCCTATCACTGAAATTATACCCTTTGGATTTGCAAAACTCTATCAAAGGTTGCGTGTTGGCTTCTACCTCTTTTTTATTACCACCTAATGGCATACAATAAACCTTTGTTTGTGGTGCATGAAGCACTATCTCTTCAATCTCTTCTTCTAATCCTAGGTTAATAGAGTCTTTATCAATGGAAAACTTAAAAAAAGCATCTTTTGATTTTATAGCCAAATCAAAAATAACATCTCCACGAACCCTTTTATTTAGTGACTCTGCTGAATTTGCAAGTTTGACAGACAAAGCAAAAATACACTCTTTATATATAGGATATTTTTCAAAATCTACTCCAATGGAAGCATTTGTTTCAAAGGTTACACGATGACCATCTTTAATAAGTTGTTCTAAAAACTCGATAAATAAAGGTTCATTTGCATAAATCAGAGGTTCTCCCCCTGTCAAGACTATATCTACTGCACCTGGAAGTTCATACATATCTCGAACACGCAAGAGTGAATCAACACTCTCAACAACAGCCCAATTTGCACTAAAATGCTCTTTATTGACAGCATAGACAGTATCACACCCTACAACCTGCGTGCCGTTAGGTGCTGTTTCACTGCATCCAAAACCTTCACATCGCATATTGCATCCGCCAAAACGGTAAAACAAACTTGGTGTTCCTACAAATTTCCCCTCACCCTGTATAGAGTAAAAGTGTTCTACTAAATATATCATCCACCTGTCTCATAAAAAGCGCGAGAGGAAACTTCTGCATCATCTCCACCCCAACGATTCTTCTCAGGCTTGGTACGAACTACCTCTTTTAAAACCAATGCAGCAGTTTTTATATCACCCTTTTTGACAGACTCTGCAATGCTCATAGCCTCATCAAAATATAAACACGGTATCAAAAATCCCTCAGCTGTTAAACGGATACGGTTACATTGCTTACAGAAATCATCTTCATACGGTTCTATAATACCAAAACGATATCCATCTTCCATCTTAAAGTAGTGCGATGGGGAAGATCCGTCAAACCCTTCATCTTCAAACTTGTAGTGTTGTGCCAAGTGACTTAAAAGCTCTTGAGATTTCATACCAGAGATACCAGCTTTGGCGTACTGATTCTCCATATATTCGATAAAACGGACTGTCATATTACGTGTTTTGCAATACTCCAGAACATCTACAATCTCATCACTGTTCATCCCCTTCATGGGCACCATATTTACTTTTACTTTGAGTCCAACTTTTAAAGCTTCCTCAACACCATCAAGAACATTTTGTAAAACATCTTTTCCTGCAATGGCAAGGGCTACTTCAGGTTTAAGTGTATCTATACTTACATTAATACGTTTTAGCCCCGCATCTTTGAGCTTTTGTGCTGTACCTTTAAGCAAAAACGCATTAGTAGTCATTGCCAAGTCAATTGAGGGTTCATAGTCATAGATCATTTTAATAAACTTATCCAAATCTTCACGTAAAAGAGGCTCGCCACCCGTAATACGGATTTTATTAATCCCCTCATCTATACATACTTTGACAAATTCAAAAAGCTCTTCAAATGTAAGCAGATTCTCTTTTGGTACCCATGAAAACGGTTTTTCTGGCATACAATATTGACACCTAAAGTTACATCTCTCCGTTACTGAAATACGTAAATAATCTACCACTCTATCATAACTGTCAATAAGCATATATTTCCCTCAATTTTAATCTTTGCAAATTATAGCTACTCTAGTTGAAAATAGCTTGACTTTTATCAAAATGCTTTTACTTTTAGATTACACAGTAAAATTACACCTCTTAAACTAATAATCAAACTATTCATAAATCTCTACAGTTGAACAAATAATATCATGAAGAGCTTTTTTATCTTTTCTATAAAAAGGTGTTAAAAGCCCAAGCAAGATAGTTGCAGAAAATAAAAAAGCCATAAAACGGCATAATGCTTTAAAAAAACCTATCTTTTCATATGTTTTATCATCTACAACTTTCATAGTGTAGGCTTTTTTTCCAGGTGTTTGACCAAACTTAGCGATAAGTAAAGCATAAACCAAACCATACAGGCTCACACCTATCAATGGAGCTAACTGCGATGACTGGAATTCATCTTTGCCACCCATAACCAGATAGGTGATAATATATAAAATAGGAGCATATATCATAAACATATCAGTGATAAAAGCTTTAATTTTATCAGGATAGCTTACATACTTGACAACTGGAAGTTTCTTTTGTGATTGTTGTTGTTTTTTTTGTTTTTTTAAGTCTCTAAATCTCATAAAAGGATTATAGCAAGGAAAGGATAAAGAAGGGATTAGAACACCATAAAGGTGTTCTAAAAAGAGTTAAAAAGATTTAGTGTAAATCTTTCCAAACCTCTTTTTTCCAAAGAAGAGCAAAGATAGCGAAAATAATGATATAAATCATAACATTTCTACCAACTTCAGCTCTATCATGACGTACCGGATCACCTACATTTTCAAGGTGTTCAATCACTTTCTCAGCAGATTCTGCACTTACACCAACACGTGGCATTGCAGTACCTTTAAGATAGTTCTGTGGATTTTCAACAAAAGTTGAAATATAGTGCTCTCCACGAGAACGGATGTACATACTTAAATCTGGTGGTAATGTACCCATATATTTTGTAAGTGCATCTTGATAATCAAGAACTTTTGTATCAAATGCCAACTCATCTTGTTTTTTCTTAAATGTTGGTTTATAACCAATTTGAGTCCATTTATTGTAACGTGTTGCGTGACATCTACCACAAGCTACTTCAAAAGCTATAGCTGGAGTCAACTCTTCACCTTTTTTAGCAATTGATTGAAAATATGCAACCATATCAGCAACTTCTTGGTCTAAATCTCCACCTGCGCCATAAAACTGAGTCATAGGGTGCATTTGACCTTTGTTAACATCAAACTTATGTTCTACCATTAAAGCATGTGCTGGGTTTTTAATAAGTTCTGCTAAGAATTTAGGATCAAATACTGAACCAGCATCTGATAAATCTGGTGGATTAACACCATAAGACTGTGCAGCAGTTACTGGATCCATTGGAGCTGGTATACCAGCTACTTCAATACCGTGACAACCAGTACAAGCACCAGCACCCATAACTAGATCTTTACCACGAGCAACATCACCCTGCTTTGTCAGCTCTGGTAAATCTTTGTAAGTAAAACCTTCACTCTCTATATGCTTATGCATTTGAGAGTGCGCAAAAGGCTCTACAAGATAGTATGTAACTAATGTAAAGAAAACTACAATAGCTAATATTAATGGTTCTTTATTTTTTTTCATCATTTCTCCCTATGCCTTTTTTTCCATTTTAGTGATAAACGGAAGAATAATCCATAAACCAATAAAAGTAAGTGCTGCTACCAAACCGATAGTACTAAAGATACCTTCTGGTGGTAGTTTACCCATCGCAGTAAGTACAATCATATCTATAAGCAATGCCCAAAACCAATATTTAAACAGACCACGACGAGATGCAGGAACTGCATTTGGACTTTTGTCTAAGAACGGCAATGCAAAGAAAATAACTTGTGCAAATGCAAATGCAATCAGACCAACATCAGTAGAGAATGGACGTAAAATTTCATAAGACCATAAGAAGTACCACTCAGGATAGATGTGTGCTGGAGTCTTAAGACCATCAGCTGGGTCAAAGTTTACAGGATCCATTGCAAAATCATAATGATAAAATACAAGATAGAAGAAAAATACCAAGTAGATACCAACAACCATCATATCTTTAGACATAAAGTCATTCACGAAAGCGATAACTTTAGAACCAGCTTTATCTCCTGATTTATATTTTGCAGCTTCTGCTTCAAAATCGATCTCTTCACCATCTTGGTTGTTTACGTGTGGAATACGAAGTGCGCCAAAGTGTAAACCAATAAGACCCAAGATAGCCAATGGAATAAGAAGTACGTGTAACATAAAGAAACGGTTAAGGAATGCTTGAGCAGGAACATAATCCCCACGAATCCACTCAACTAAACCATCAGCATGTAATGAACCACCAGCAAATAGGTTAGTAATAACCATACCAGCCCAGTAAGACATTTGACCCCACGGGAGCATATAACCTGAGAAAGCCTCAGCCGAGAATGCAACAAAAAGAAGCATACCAGAGATCCAGATCATCTCACGACCCTTCTTGTATGAACCATAGTAAATACCTGTAAACATATGGATGTAGATAATTAAGAATACTACAGATGCAGCCACACCGTGAATATGTCTCCATAACCATCCATAACCTACCTCTTGCATAATTGTGTAGTTAACACTGTCAAATGCAAGTTCAACATTTGGTTGATAATACATCAATAAGAAGATTCCAGAAATCAACAAAAGACCAAAAGTGATAGCAAGAACCATCCCCATTGCCCATAAAAAGTTGATATTTTTTGGAATCCAGTACTCTGTTGCCATAACACGGCGAACAGTATCAATACCTAAACGTTGGTTTAACCAATCATGCAGGCTTGTTGCTTTTGTAAAATGTGCCATTTATTTTCCTTTCCTCGTTTATGCTCTGAGTGTTGTGCCAGCTTCTAGCATCTTTTTATACTCAGGTCCTTCTTCACCTAAAACCAGTTTGTTCCCGTCAATTTTAAATGGAGGGATATCCAAACCACGTGGTGGTGGAGCTTTTGTCACTTCACCAGTAAAGTCATACAGACCACCATGACATGCACAAAGGAAAGATTGTTCATCTGGATTATATCCTGGGATACATCCTAAGTGCGTACAAAGACCAAGACATACTAAATAGTATGCATCACCAATTTTGATAAGTCTTTCCAACTCTTTTGGATTTTTCTTTGCCTTTTCTACCATATCAGCAGTTTGCTTTAAAACGAAGATAGGCTTCCCTCTCCATTTTTCAGTCACCAATTCGTTCTCTTTATATCCGCTCATATCAAGAGTAGTGAATCCAGCTGCTTTTACACTCGGTAAAGGATCCCAAGATCTCTTCATCGCGTACAAAGAAGCTACTGCACCAACGCCTGCTACGGCACCAAATGCTTTACCCATAAAACCTCTACGGCTACTGTTTTTCATGTTTGCTCACTTTTTGTGAATTTTAAAGCCTTATTATATACCAAATAAGTTTTAATTGTTTATAAATTTAAGCTTTCTTTTATAAATTTTACAATTTTGTAACCATTTTGACCAATTTCTTCATATTTTCGGTTATCAATTGTTCTAATAATCTCATATAAGTGATTTTTATCATAATTGTAAACAACTGGAATGTTTAATTTTTTAAAAATTTCACTAAACTCATCTGTATAATCTTCTCTTTGAAAATATATCGGTTTTCCACCACTTGCAAGGGAGTCTAAAACAGTTTGAGGTGAAGCAGTAATCAAAATATTTGTTCTTTGTATCATCTCATCATACTCTTCAAATTCAAAATAATTTGAAAACTTTTTTTGAAGCATTGCTTCATAATCAAGAAAATAATAAAATCCCAGCTGAAGATATGGATCTAATTCCTCTATAAAATCAAAATGTTTCTCTAAATCTTTTTCATAATCATCATCACCGAAAAAGTAACTTATATGTATATCTTTTGCTTGCGTGTTCATCGCAAAATATTTATCAGCGACAATAGTTCCATGAAAGATACCTTCCCCCTCCAAATAGGGTGAGATCAAAAACTCATTTGCTTTTTTTGTATCATCCTTATTATCACTAACACGGATAAATTTTGAAAAATATGCTCTCATATCATCAAGCATAATAGGGTTTGCTTCAGAGGAATCAAATATGATTTTATCACCATTGTGTGATATGTTTGGAATATTACGTACTACATCAATCCCAACACTTTTTTCTATACCAAAATCACGGGCAATCTGAGCGATTCTGTAATCAGATGTAAGAAGTGTGATATCATACTGCTGAAGCTGATTTAAAATCGCTACTGCCCTTCGAAACCTGTCAAGTCCTATCCTGTGTCCTGTATGAACATAATAAAAAGTCTTCATTATTTGCTACCTATGCTTTATTACAAATTTTTTTATTTTTTGCAGCCATTCTGATGTAAATATGTAGTATCTCAATAGCAGCAGGTGTAATACCTGAGATGTTCATAGCTGCTTGAAGTGTTGGTGGGTTAAAAGCTGCAAGCTTTTCTTGTACCTCTTTGGAGAGTCCACTGACACTTGTAAAGTCAAAATCTTCAGGGATTTTCACCTTAAGATACTTCTTCATACGCTCTATCTCTTCACTTTGTTTATCAATATAGCGAGCATATTTCCCCTCAACTAAAATCTCCTCTTTGATATAGTCATCAAACTTTTCAAGTTCAGGAACAATTGTAAGCATCTTTGCGACATCAAAACTTTTACGAGCTACAAGTTGCTGTGCTGTAGAGACATCTTTAAGCGGTGCTTCATCCATCGATTCCAAAAGTGCATTGAACTCTTTGTTTGGGGTAAATTTTATATCTTCTAAAAGTTGTGCACCATATTTTATCTGCTCATCTTTTACTTTTACTTTGGCATAAAACTCATCAGAGACAAGCCCTAGTTCATGACCATAATGTGCAAGACGTGTATCAGCACTCTCTTCACGTAAAAGGAGTCTATATTCTGCACGAGATGTAAACATACGGTATGGTTCATTTGTCCCTTTTGTTACCAAATCATCGATTAAAACACCGATATAAGCCTCATCACGACGTAAAATAAGAGGCTCTTTGTTTTGCAGAGACAATGAAGCGTTGATACCTGCCATCAACCCTTGAGCCGCTGCCTCTTCATACCCTGTTGTTCCATTTATCTGTCCAGCGAGATAAAGCCCTTTTATTTTCTTGGTTTCAAGAGAGTGTTTCAATTCACGAGGATCTACAAAATCGTATTCTATAGCATAACCATAGCGAACTATTTTTGCATTTTCCAATCCTTTGACAGAGCGTATCATATCTCGTTGTACTTCAGGTGGCAATGAAGTTGAGAGACCATTGATATAACACTCGGTATTGTCCATCGTTTGGGGTTCGATGAAAAGGTGATGTCTGTCTTTATCAGGAAACTTATCAATTTTATCTTCGATAGATGGACAGTATCGTGGACTTTTACCAGCAATTTGCCCAGTAAAGAGTGGTGCACGATAAAAATTTGATTCTATAATATTGTGGGTCTTCTCATTTGTATAAGCGATGTAACACGGAAGCTGCTTTTTGCTCTTACGGAACTTTTCTCTGTCAGTTCTAAAGGAAAAAGGGTTTGGCAGTTCATCACCACCTTGCTCCTCCATAACAGAAAAATCGATGGTGGAGCTATCTATTCTCGCACATGTTCCTGTTTTTAATCGTGCCATATTTAATCTTGCATCCTCTTTTAATGATGCAGAAAGCCCTACACTTGTTTGTTCACCAAAACGACCACCAACCTGCTGAACTTCACCGATGTGAATAATACCATTTAAAAATGTTCCACTCGTTATAATCACTTTTGGTGCATAGTACTCATTTAAAAGGGCGGTTTTTACACCTTTGACCTCATTTTCTTCAATAATCAAAGATTCCACAGTATCTTGTGCAAGATCTAAATTGGGAGTTGTAAGGATTGTATTGCGTGCTATAACACGATATTTATCCATATCTATCTGCGCACGACTTCCTCGAACAGCAGGACCTTTGGTTTGATTCAAAACACGAAACTGTATTCCAGCCTCATCAGTAATGAGACCCATCTCACCACCAAGAGCATCTATTTCACGTACCAAATGCCCTTTAGCAAGTCCACCAATGGCAGGGTTACACGAGGTTGCGCCAACATTCTCAGCAAGCATAGAGACCAAGAGTGTTTTATGCCCCATACGTGCTGCTGCCAAAGATGCTTCAACACCTGCGTGTCCTCCACCTACTACGATTACATCATAATCCATATATTTTCACCTGTTTCTTTATTATAAAGCGAATTTTACCATTTTTAAAACACATTTGAGTTGAATCAAAAAGAATATGTTATAATCATTACACAAAGTTTAAAATTCAGGTTAGCATGAAAAAATTTTACTCTATCAGTATCCATGGTGATTTTGCAAATGTTCTTTATATTGAAAAGAAAAAATCTATTTTTCATATATTGGATGAGCAGACTCTTGATTTAACAGAATTACCAAAATTTTTACAAAATAAATATAATTTCTATATTGTTCTAGATATAGAAGAATCTCTTGATGATGTTATCACTGTTCCTTCAGTTATCAAAAGTTCTAATGTTTTAAAAAGTTATATTTTAAAACGTTTTAAAGATTCATTACCATCAAAAAACATACTTCTTAATTTCAAGAAGCTCTCTGAAGACAAAGAAGAATCCACCATCACTTATAAAGTGGATGCAATTGATCAAAAAAACTATCTTAAAAAACTAGAACTTATCCCTGAATGGAAAGAGATTCAAAGTGCAACTATCGAAAAATTTGCACTTTTAAATCTAACACGCAAGTGTTTTGACAATGTCAAAGGATATGGGTATTTTTCTGCTTACACATACGGTAATGTTGTCACTGTCCTTGCCATTGATGAAAAGGGAAATCTTCTCTTTGAGAGAAGCAGTACAACACTCACAAATGAACAAACATCTCAATACCTCAATATGGTCGAAGAGATTAACCAAACCATAGCGTATGTGAAGCAACAGTTTCGCTCTACTGAATTCTCAACACTTGTCATAGCAGGTTCATTATCTCTTGATGATAAAGCAGCCGAACACCTGCTCTTTTCAACAAATCTCAATATTGCTGTAATGTATCCAAACACCTTTGTTAAAGGTTTGGAAAATGAAGAACCACAGCACTATATTATAGCGCTTGGAGCATTTCTTGTACACTCTAAGGACAGATTTTTACCACAACAGGTTTATTCATTAAAAGAGTATGATCTTGCCATCAAACTACTCCTTGTACTTTCTGGATGTGCATTCGTGATAAGTAGCTATTTCGCCTATGAAAGATATGATAGTTATACCCAAGCATTAGATAGATATGACACTATAAAAAACAGACTTTTAAGAATGATTAAAACAACCGACACCTATCCAATGGCTGAGCTGGAAAAAAGTTACAAACATCTTCAAATATCTGAAAAATTTTTACGGCATCATCCAACAGACTTTTTACTACAACTCAGACCTCTCATTGAGATGCTTAGACCACTTAAATATGAGTTTAGTAATGATAATATGCAAAAAGCAAAATTTCATATACAATTTCGAAAAAACTTTCAGACATTAGGAGAACTTTACGAATTTAAACAAAAGTTTTTCAATATATTTCAAACAATAAACAGCAAAAAAACATTCAAACTTGAAGAAAAAACCAACTATAGTAATCTTGAATTTGCTGTTGATATTTCAAATAATATTGTAACGAAAAAAGTGACTCCCAGAAGGAGAAGACGACGATGACCATCAGATTAATTGCTATTAGTTTTGGATTTATTATGAGTGTTTTAATGATTGCACTTGTATCTTGGTTTGAGACTGAAGAACAAAAAGTACAAGCTATCAACCAACAACATCTTCAAGAGATCAAAAGACTCCAAAAAATTTCCAAGATTAACATATGGCTTGATAAAGTTGTCAAACCATCCCTTGCAAAAACTCCAAGTGATGCGAACCGTTCAGATGAGCCAATAGTGGCATTTTTTGACCAGTATGCGCCAGAGTTTCATTTTCAGGTTCAAAAATATATTTATGAAGATAAAAACACACATAATCTCGATGTAAAGTTTGAACTCTTAAGGGATGAAAAAGAGGCTCTTACAAAACTAATGACCCTAAAATATAAAAGAGGATTTTTACAATTTAACAACTTTCGTGTTAAAGATGAAAAAGTTTTAGGGGAATTACAAATTGTACAACCTTTTTATGGAGATATAAATGCATCTCACCACTAAACAAATAGCAACTTTACTATTTCCATTTGTACTTGCAGGAATTATCTATTTTTTTAATATAGATATAGTAAAAAATGTACAATATCTTTTCCCAAACTATCAAGAATACACCAATAAAACACTAGACAAAAAAGCTGTTATCTATTTGCAAATTGAATCCAAAGACAAGCTCTATCAAGAGATTCAAAATGCAGTTATTGCCAGAAAAGAGAATGCCAACTGGGTGGTTAACAAAGTCTTATACCAAAAAGTACCCCAAGAACTTAAAAAAACATCACAGCAATACTATTCATCTTCGAAACTACAAAAAGTAAAAAAAGAGATTAATTTCAATGATTTTAAACTTCAAGCAGTATTTAGTAAGGATAAAGTAGCTATAATAAATGGACATATTGTCAAAGAGTTATCTCATTTTAATGGAGTTCAAATTCTTCAGATAAGACATGACAGTGTATTATTAGGTTATAAAAAAGGTAAAAAATGGATTTACTTGTTTCATTAGGGTTAGTAGCACTATTATTTATAAGTGGTTGCTCAACAACATCTTACACTGCATCAAAGCAACCAACTCAAAAGCAATCAGATAGAAAAACCAAAAAACAAACAACTGCTGCTGAGGAGATACAAGCTTTTAAAAATGCAAAGAGAAACAAACCTTCTCAAGTGCCACCACTACTTTTACCACCTGTTTATGAAGATGTTTCTGTTTTTGGGGAAGACACTGTAACACTCTCAGCTCAAAATGTACAGTTTGCTACACTCTTACATACCGTATCAAAAATCTCAGGACTTAACCTCATCATTGACAATGATGTCCCTGCTGATATGCCTATAACTATCTCTGTCAATGATGCAAGTGTACAAGAGGTCTTAAAAATTTTAATGAATATCTCTGGATGCTATTATGAACTCAATGGTAACATTTTACATGTAAAATATTTTATGACAAAAAGTTTTCTTATCCCTTACACACATACAACTTCATCATTTAAAACAGATCTTGGTGGAGATGTTTTAAACTCTGCTTCACAAGGTGGCGGCTCTTCTAGCGGTGGAAGTTCCTCTGGAGGCAGTTCTTCTGGAGGTGGTTCTAGCTCAGGAATTAAAGGTGATTTTTCATTAAAATTTGACAATCCCACTGAGATTAATAGTTTTTATACACAAATAGAAAAAAATATCCAAACACTACTGAGTAAAGATGGATATTACACACTCAATCAGTTCAGTGGTGTTCTTAATGTTCGAGATAAATATAAAAATGTTCAGGCAATAGAAAAATTTCTTAGCAAAATAAAAAAACAGGTTAATCGTCAAGTGCTCATAGAAGCAAAGATTCTAGAAGTTATTTTAAACGATTCACACGCTTTGGGTGTAAGTTGGGAACACATCGCCGATAGTGTAGCCAAAGTAGGTGACAAACTTTTCCTTCAACAGGGATTGGCGCTGACAGGATCAGTTGCAGGAACTATTACATATACAACCGATAACTTTACAGCCATCATCAATGCACTTGATACCGCTGGTAATGTTGATACTCTATCAAATCCTCGCATAAAAGTTTTAAGTGGTCAATCTGCCATCATATCTTCTGGAAAACTTGTTCCGTTTTGGGAAAAAGAGATTCAAACAAACCAGGGAACAGGTGGTTCAGCGAGTAATACTGAAGTTACATACAATAGACGTGATGTCTTGCATGGTTTAACTATGGGGGTTACACCTACCATCATGGAAGATGGTCGTATTATGCTTAATGTGATCCCTATCACTTCAAGTATCGAAGATGTTGTCAGCTACCATGATGAAGAGGGGAAAATTGTTGCTACAGCCCCTATCCTCAATATCAAAGAAGCAGGTACTGTCATCTATGCAAAAGATAATGATCTTGTTCTTATTGGTGGACTTATCAATAATACAACTACAAAAAAAGAGCATAAGATACCATGGCTTGGTGATATACCAGGGCTAGGAGCACTTTTTAAAAATATCGAAACAAAAGATGAAAAAAGAGAACTTGTCATCCTTATTAGACTCAAGGTAATTGAATAATGAAAATAAGATTACCCGTTACAATCCTTTTACTTGCAGTTGCGTGTTATAGTGATGCTCTTACTTTTGGTGAAGGTACAAATACCAAAGTTGCACAAAGCTGTCCCTCTGTAAGTGATAAAAAAATTCCTAGATACACCATTCAGCTTATAAGTACACAAACAGTTTCAAAAGCAAAAAAAACAATCCAACAACTGCCAGAGGTTTACAAAAAAGATACACATCTTTATAAAGTTGGATGCTACATAGCAGCACGCTATAAAAGTACAGACTCACAAAAAGAGCTCAAACCGATGCTTAGAGAGTTTCAAAAACTTGGATTTAAAGATGCCCTCATTATCAAATCTACCAAATGGCATATGCAAACAAACCTTTTAAAAGAAAAGCAAGAGAAAAAAGAGATAAAACCTAAACAAAAAATTTCTAAATTTGTTCATTCAAATATGATTTTAAAAGCAGACCAAGCCTATAAAA
>JAMOSN010000013.1 GCA_027068455.1 Sulfurimonas sp. | reverse complement strand
ATCAACATCAGTTGAACTTCTAGTAATAGCTACATCAGCAGTTGGAATTATTTTTTCGACCAACTCTTTTTTATCAACATCTGCTGCCATTACAAAGTTAATATCTTTGTCTTCTTGAAGCATTTTCAATCCAGCTTCATGGATATGATCACATACAACTACGGTATATTTTTGCATTTACGATTCCTCTTTCATTGGCTTTATTTGAGCCGAGATTTTATAATTTTTCAGTACATTAACCAAGTTTTTCAATTTATCAACATTTTGTGAATAAATAAATAAATCTATACCCTGCTTATCTTTTTTTAAAAAATATTTCAGCTTATGGTTTTTTAATTCCTCTTTTAAACAAAAAAGTTGATATGGATCTTTAAGCTGTGCAGATAATTTATAGGTAATAGTTTTAGTTACTTTTTCTTTTAAGTCCACTTTTACATAGACTTCATTTACAGGATAAAAGTATCCTTTTCTTTGGGCTTTTGAAAAATGTTCAAGCCAAAGTTTTTCTGACTTAGTATCGATTTTCTCTTCTTGAGGTTTTAGTGGCTTATCTTCAAAATTGAGTTCATCCTTATTGATATTTATAAGAAAAAATATTAAAAAAATAGCTACCCCACCTGTAAAAAGTGGAGCAAACCATTTTAAAATTTTTTTCATAATGATGAAATCTTATTTTTTGATTTTATCTTTTATTAAATCACCTAAAGAATGAGATTCAGTATCATTAATCTCTTCAAGCATTGCTTGGTTTTTAATATAGTCAAGTTTTTTAACAGATAAACGGATACGATCACGACGAGTATCGATATTTGCTATTGCCGCTTCAATCTCTTGACCAACTTCCAACTCTTCTTTGTTAAGTGGAGCTAAATCTTCATCACGAATAAGTGCATCAACACCATCTTCTAGAGAAACAAACACACCAAAATCTTTAATGTCACGGATAGTGCCAGTAACTACAGAGTTTACTTTGTGTGTTTTTGCAAACTTGTCAATAGGAGACTCTAAAAGAGTTTTTCTGTTGAGTGAAATTTTTTGATCTTGTTCATTGATTTTAGCAATTTTCACTTCTACTTCATCACCAGATTTTAAAACATCTTTTGCTTTTGTGTTTTTCTCCCAAGAGATATCTTGATTGTGTAAAAGGCCTTCTACACCGTCAATACGAACGAATGCACCAAAATCAGTTAAAGATGTTACAGTACCAGTTACGATATCACCTTCACGATACTTTTTCAAAAACTCATCAAACGGTTTTGGAAGTAAACGTTTAAGAGATACACGAAGTTTGTGAGTTTTAGGGTTAATCTCAATTACTTCAACATCAATCTCTTGACCAACTTCAAGATAATCATTTGGATTTTTAACATTTTTATTCCATGTTATCTCTGAAATATGTAAAAATCCTTCAATATCATTTCCTAAATCAACAAAAACTCCGTAGTTCTCAATATTTGAAACTGTTACAGTGATAGTATCACCCTCTTCCAACTCTTGTTCCACTTCAGCCCATGGATCTGGATGCACTGCTTTAATTGATAAAGAAAGATGACGTTTATCTTTATCATAATTGATAGCCTTTACAGTTACCGTATCACCCTCATTATAAAGTTTTGAAGGATTTACTGGTCCTTTATAGCTAATCTCATTGTAATGTACTAATCCATCAACACCACCAACATCAACAAACATACCATATGAAGTGATTTTCTTGATAACACCCTCAACAATAACATCTTCTGCCATAAGTTGATCTATGATCTCTTTTTTTCTTTTACGCTCTTCGTTAAAAAGTTTTCTTCTTGACACAATGATTGAGTTTTCAGCTGGATCGATTTTTACAACCTGTGCTTTAATCTTACGACCAACTACATCATCACTCTCTTTAAATGCAGCGAGTGAACGAGGCATAAAGAAAGAAACTGCATCAGCTTCTACAACATAACCACCACGATTTTTCTTAGTGATGATACCCTCAATAACTACATCTTCAAAATCATCTTTGTGTGCATCAATAAACTCAATAGTTTTCTCTTGTTCTAAAACTTTTTTGTAAGAGATTTTAGGACGCTCATTATAGTATCCCATAATCATTACTTTGATCTTATCACCTACATTGAATTTTAATTCGCCATTTTCATCACGAATCTCATCAAGGTTGATAATACCTTCAAGTTTATCACCTACACCAACTAATGCTCTGTTGTCATCCGCTTGGATCTCTACTATCTCACCTTCTACGATGCGACTTGTTTCTTGTTGCTTTTCACTTGCAGCAAACATCTCTGCAAAATTTTCTTCTTCTTCAAATGATTCGTTATCGAACGCCATTGCCTATCCTCTGTTACATAAAAATTGTCGTGATTATAGCTTAAATATGATTATATAGGTATTAAAGTAGAAAAAATTAGTGAAATTTTGGTGATGTTATCAAAGAACTAAAGAAAACTAAGCTTTTTTAGTCTAGTTTTGCCTCAATAGCGTTAACAACATTTTGAATAATCCAATCAGGTGTAGAAGCTCCAGCAGAGACACCACAAAGCTCTTTTTTTTCAAACCATGAAAAATCCAAATCCTTTTCATCTTCTATATGATAAGAATCTCTGCAATTCTCTTTTGATATTGAAAAAAGCTGTTTTGTATTGGAAGAGTTTTTTCCACCAATAATAAGCATCACATCAGCTTTTTTTGAAAGTTTTCTTACTGCTTCCTGATTTTCAAATGTTGCATTACAAATAGTATTAAACACGCGAACTTCTTTGTAACGAGGAATAAGATAGTTGGCTATTTTTAAATACTCTTCTACCTTACGTGTTGTTTGGGCAATAAGTGCAACATGTTCACGAAGTTTGAGATTCTCAAGTTCCTCTATTGATGTGACAACTTCGGCACCGTGTGTTGCGTATGATTTCACCCCTTTAATCTCAGGATGTTTTTCATCACCAAAAATCACAACACTGTACCCTGCTTCACTCATCTCATGTGCAATCTCTTGGGGTTTTGTTACAAAAGGACACGTTGCATCAACAACATCTACTCCAGAGCTTTTTAAAGCTGCCAACTCCTCTTTTACAATTCCATGCGTACGAACAATTGCCTTATCACCTGATTGAAATGTTGTAAAATCTTCTACAAGTCCAACTTTATAGTCCTTATCAAGTCTATCTATCTCTTTAGAATTGTGAATCAAAGGACCATAGGTTGCAGCATTTTGATTCTCTTCTGCTATTTTAATGGCACGCTTGACACCAAAGCAAAAACCGTATTTTTCAGCAAGTTCTATTTTCATCTTAGACAAACTCCACTTTTGTAATCTTTTGCACTAATTCAAAAAAGTTTGGAAAAGAGGTGTTGATACAATCCAAGTCAGTCACCTTCATACCACAACGAAGTCCAGCAATGATAAAGCTCATCGCAATACGATGATCACCGTCACTCTCAACTTCTGCTTTTTTCAACACTCCACCAACAATTTTATAACCATCTTTATATTCATGCACTTCTATATTACATGCACGAAGCCCCTCTACAACAGTGGCAATACGATCACTCTCTTTAACTCGCAACTCTTCGGCATTTTTCACAAGACTCTCACCCTCAGCACATGCCATAGCAATACTAAGTGCTGGAAGCTCATCTATAAGCCAAGAGATATTATACTCAACTGTTATACCATGTAGTTGTGCATATTTAATTGTTATATCTCCAATAGGTTCATATTTATTGTCTGTGAGTTCATAAGTGATATTTGCACCCATATGCTCTAGCACTTTAAACGCTTCAATACGGGTGGGATTCAGCGTTACTCCTTCAAGGACAACATAAGAATCCGGAGTAATAGCTGCGGCTACTGCAAAGAAAAAAGCACTTGAAGGATCAGCAGGAACTCTGATTTTTAACGGAGTTAACAATTTTTTCATAGGTTTAATAGTCGTTTTAAGACCATCTACCACTATCTCTGCACCCATACCCCTTAACATTCTTTCTGTATGGTCACGAGAGAGTTCAGGTTCTGTATAGCTACACTCCCCATCAGCTCTAAGTGCAGCCAGGATCATACACGATTTCACCTGTGCAGAAGCAATTTTACTTTCATAATCAAATGCTTTGAGTGATGCCCCACGTATACTAAGGGGTGCTAAGTCACCATTTTCTCTTCCATCGATCTTCGCACCGATACTTATAAGAGGTTCAGTAACTCTTTTCATGGGACGACGGCGTAAATATTTATCACCTGTTAGTACAAAATGACCATTTGCAGAACTTAAAAGCCCACAAAAAAGACGCATGCCAGTTCCAGAGTTTCCACAATCCAAAATCTCAAAAGGCTCTTGAATACCATCACTTGATATTGTAATCACATCGCCATTGTCATCAACCTTTGCACCAAGATTTTTAACAATCTCCAAAGAGTTCATTGTATCTTCAGCACGTAGGAAATTTTCAATTTCACTCACGCCATCTGCAAGCATTGCAAACATCACACTACGGTGTGATATAGACTTATCTGGTGCTATATTATCTATGTGAAGTTGGAATGGTTCTGCTGGATAGATTGCAACACTTTGCATTATCTTAATCCAATTCCAAGTGTTTTTTCCAAACTATCTAAAATAGCTTCCATCGCCTTAGTGATATCTTCTTCCTCTAATGTTTTTTCATCAGACTGTAGTACAAAACGGATAGAAAGGCTCATTTTATCTTCTAAACTTTCATCTTCATATTTATCAACAGGATAAAAACGTATAAGCTCTTTTGTAGCATTCTCTTCAATCACATTTTTAATAGTTTCATAAGAGATATCTTGCGGTACGAGTAAAGAGAGGTCTCTAAATGATGCTTGATATTTTGAACGTTTTTTTGCTGTTTTTAAACCATAAGAGAGTTTGGAAAAATCGAGCTCACACATATATGTCACATCAAGATCATACTCTTTTTGAACGGTTGGATGCAATTTAAACAACTCACCAATTGCTTCACCATTTTGTATAACCTGTGCCACTTGATAATCGTGTGCCAACTTATGACTTGGGGTAAACTCTTTGAGTGTAACATCTCCTATTACATCTGCTATTTTTTGAACAAAGAATCCAAAATCAATCTTTGGAGGCTTACCACCATTTAAAAGAGATTCTGCCTCTCTTTCACCACTAAAGACAAATGCCATTTTTAAAGACTCATCACGTGTTGGTGTAAAAACAGAGCCCACTTCAAAAAGTTTTACAGAAGCATACCCGTTTTTTACATTATGAGACGCAGCTTTTAATAAGCCTGTTAGAAGTGTAGGTCTGAGCGTATCAAGCGTTTGTACAATTGGGTTAAGAAGTTCCAATTCCTCTTTTGTAGTTTCAAAACCATACCCATTGAGTACTTTTTTCTCATCAAAAACAAAATGAACAGATTCAAAGAAACCACTTTGTGCAGCTTTTTGTCTATATACTGAGCGTTTTTTATACTCAAAATAATTATCTTCTAAACGGTTGTCCTCTTTTAAAACAAATGGTTTTGACGGGATATTGTCAATGCCAACCATACGTACAATCTCTTCTACGATATCTTGTTTGTTTGTTATATCATGACGAAACTGTGGTACTGAGATAACAAAATTATCTGTTGAGGATTTTGATGTATCAAATCCAAGATTTTTCAGTATTTTTGCCACATGTGCTTTATCTATATCTGCACCAATTATTGCATCAATCTCCTGCTTAGTGACAATAACAATCTTTTCTTTAAAAGTGTTAGAGAGTTCTATATTGCCACTAAATGTTGATGATGAAGAAAATGATTCTAAAAGCTCAATACAGTAAGATAGACCACCTTCAAGTTCTGGTTCACTACCACGTGAAGTTCTATAAAACATAGGACCTGATTCTATTTTATGCTCTGCCATCTTTTTAGAGATAATATCTGGTGGAATATAAGAAGCTTCAAGTAAAACTATCCCCTCTTTTTCGACCACTTGTGATTCATCTTTTTGGATAATACCAACAATAGAAGCGATATCACCACTTTCATTTTTTATAGAAGCATAACCATTTTCATCTTCACCTAAGACAATCTTTGCCATCTTCTCATTATCTTTTCTAAAAAAAGAGTGACGATATGCTCTTAAGATTACACCTGTGGAGTGTGTAACATAAAGCATCATAGCATCAACATCATTTTCACGACTCTCTTCTATCTGTGCAAGTCGTAATTTAATAAGTAATGGAATTGTCAATTTTTTTAAATCAAGTGCTCTGTAACGTAAATTGACATCAAACTCTTTTTCATGTGCCAATGCTACTATACGACCGATACCACGCTTGTCATCATTATCAATAAGATTATACTCTTTTATAGGTCTATCAAACGCAGCACTTAGATCACGAGCAACACCACGAATGCTCAGGCAGTCACCTCTGTTTGCTGTTAGTTCAATCTCAATCAAATCATCATTAAAAAGTGGATTTGTGTTTACCTCTTTCCCTAAAGTACACTCACCCATACTCTCATCAAGTTCCATAATCCCTTTACCAAGATCAGGCAGACCTATCTCACCAGCAGAACAAATCATACCCTCAGAGTCAACACCGCGAAGTTTTACAGGTTTGATCTCCATACCATTTGGCATAACAGCACCAATGGTTGCAACAACTACAGTAAGTCCTGCACGAACATTAGATGCACCACAAACAATCTGGCGTGTTGCACTGCCGATATCTACTTTACAAACATTAAGCTTATCAGCATCAGGATGTTTTTCACATTCTAAAACCTTACCAAAAACTATTTTTGGAGGGACTCTATATTCATGAATACGATCAACTTCAAGACCTATGGCATTAAAAGTTTTTGCAATCTCTTGCGTAGATATATCGTGTAAATCTATCCACTCATTTAACCAAGATTTTGTTACTATCATTGAAATTGCTCCAGTAGTTTAATATCACCTTCAAATAATGAACGAAGGTCTCCAATTTGATGAATCAACATTGCAAAACGCTCAACACCAAGTCCAAAAGCGTATCCACTTACATTTTTGTACTCAACTGCCTCAAAAACATTTGGATCAACAATCCCGCATCCTAACACTTCTAGCCAACCTGTATGAGAACATACTCTACACCCTTTACCCTCACAAAACACGCAAGATATATCCACCTCTGCTGAAGGTTCCGTAAACGGAAAGAATGATGGACGGAAACGAACAGCTACATCACCAAACATATACTTTAGAAAGTCTTCTAAAATAAATTTTAAATTAGCAAAAGAGACTTTTCCTTCCTCATCAACCAAAAGCCCTTCAATTTGATGGAACATCGGCGTATGAGTTAAATCATAATCACGACGGAAAACTGCTCCTGGTGCAATCATACGGATTGGGGGTTGCGTGTTCATCATAGTACGGATCTGTACAGGTGATGTGTGAGTACGCAAAAGCATCTCATCTTTAAAATAGAAAGTATCTTGCATATCACGTGCTGGATGGTACTTTGGAAGATTTAAAGCTTCAAAGTTATGAAAATCATCTTCAACTATTTGTCCAGTTTTAACAGCAAAGTTCATCGAAGAAAAATACTCAACAATTCTGTCCATTGTCTCCATTACAGGGTGCAGTGCACCAGCGGAACTTTTTGTACTAAACATAGACACATCAAGAGCTTCTGCTTTCATAGCCTCTTGCAACTCTTGCGTTTGGAGTACAATTTTACGTGCAGTAAACTCATTCATAAGTGCTGATTTATGTTTGTTCAACTCTTTGGCAAACTGCCCTTTTTGCTCATTTGGCACATCTTTCATTTTAGCAAACTCTGCTGCTAAAACACCTTTTTTACCAAATATTGCAACGCGTATCTCTTCTAAAGCATTGACACTGCTTGCTTCGTTAATTTTATCGTACCACTCTTTCAATATAGAGTCTCCATCATTATCTAAAAATTTTTAAGAGATTATACTCAAAATTTTGTTACAAATACTTTTAATGTGCTATAATTAAAAAAAACAAGGATAATTTTATGTGTTTATTTTGTAAAATAGTCAATAAAGAGATACCATCAAACGTCATTGCTGAAAATGATAATTTTTTAGCTTTTCACGATATAAATCCAAAAGCACCAGTTCATATCTTAGCAATTCCAAAAATACATGTTGATAGTTTTAATGAGGTAACACCTGAGACTATGGCAGGGATGACAGAGTTTATCAAAGAGGTTGCCAAAGAGGTAAAGATTGATAAAAGTGGTTATAGAGTTATTACAAATATTGGAGAAAACGGTGGTCAAGAGGTAAAACATCTTCATTTCCACATTCTAGGTGGTGCAAAACTTAAATGGGGACATTTCAGCGATGCAGATCCAAAAGATTTTATCTAACGTTGTGTGTTAGTGCTTTATGCACTAACTACAACACGCATCAATCTCACCTAAATCTATCTTACTTCCACCACCACTGATCATTTTCTCATTTTCACGGATAGTTGTTCCATTATGGATAATTGTATAACTGATCTCAGTGGTATCACGTATAGTATTGATGGTTGAACAGTATGTCTCAACAGAAGCCATCACCCATCGTGCAGCTTTTATATCATCAGCATCAGAATCAAATGTATATGTTAAATGAAGTTTGACAAACTTTCTAGGATGATCTTCTGCACGAATAACATCACCCTCAACAGCAAGGTTTGTTACAGTATGACCCTGATTTTTTGGTAAAGCTATCATATCACTGGCACTACAAGCTATCAAACCTGATAAAAAATACTCTATCGGTGATATCACAGGACAATCAATGACAAAACTTCCATTTTGTGTTTGTGCTTCAAATTTCATATCCTCTTGATGAGAAACTGTTACTTTCATCTGTTATTCCCCTTGTAAATAATTTTTAAAGTATGCTAATTGTTCTTTTGTTCTTTGACTAGCCGTTCCACCCTCAGATGTTCTTGCATTCATCGAATGGCGAAGTTCAAGGTACTCCATCACATCTTCATTGATACGATCATCAATCTCTTTAAGATACTTAAACTTCATTTTTGAAAGGTCAACTCCAAGCTCTTCCCCTTTGGCAACTGCACGACCTGTAATGAAATGAGCTTCTCTAAATGGGATACCACACTTTTCAACAAGATAATCAGCCAAATCTGTAGCACTTAGATGCCCAATAGCACAGGCACTTTCCATATTGTGTGCTTTTACTTCCATAGTTCTTATAGCTTCTTTAAGAATTTCCAAAGAGAGTTCAGCAGTTTCAACCGCATCAAAAACACCCTCTTTATCCTCTTGCGTGTCTTTGTTATATGCAAGAGGAAGCCCTTTCATAACAGTTAAAAGACCAACCAGAGCACCATAGACACGCCCTGTTTTTCCACGAAGCAACTCTGGTACATCAGGATTTTTCTTTTGTGGCATAATGGAGCTTCCTGTTGAGTACTCATCGGAGAGTTCTACAAAACCAAACTCATAACTCGACCATAAGATAAGCTCTTCTGAAAGACGCGAAATATGCATCATCATCGTAGAGATATTAAATAAAATCTCCAAAGCAAAATCTCTGTCACTTACCGTATCCAAACAGTTTACACTCACACCATCAAATCCTAAAAGTTCAGCTGTAAGTTTTCTATCAACATTGTGTGGTGTCCCAGCAAGAGCCGCACACCCAAGTGGAGAGATATTATTACGCTCGTATGAACTCTCAAATCTTTCAATATCACGTTTGAACATTGAGAGATAAGCCCCTAAATGGAAACCAAAATTAATAGGTTGTGCATGTTGGAGGTGCGTCATTCCAGGAATCAATGTCTCAGTGTGTTTTGAAGCCACCTCTAAAACAACTTCCATAAGTGCTTTGATCGCTTGGCTTATCTCTTTGTTTTTACGAAGAACATAACGGCGAAAATCAACAGCAACCTGATCATTTCTACTTCTTGCAGTATGAAGTTTTTTTCCTGTGTCACCTATGATTTGGGTAAGGCGTTTTTCTATCCCCATATGGAGATCTTCATCAGAGATCTTCCACTCAAAAGAGCCCGATTCTATCTCATCTTTTACCTGTGCTAAACCTTTTTTAATAGCTTCAAGTTCTTCTTGAGTTAAAATCCCCTGCTTTGCAAGCATCGTTGCGTGTGCAAGTGAGCCTTCGATATCTTCTTGATAGAGTTTTCTATCAAACATAATTGAAGCATTAAATTCATCAAGTAGATTTGATGCACCGCTACTAAAACGGCCTGACCACATTTTTTCCATTGGAGTTCCTTACATAATATTAAAAAGTTTGATATTTTATCTAAAAAGGGGAATTTTACAAAGAGTAAGAGAGAAAATAGAGTATAAACATTTTATTTATTTTTTAATTACAAGCAGGGACATTACCACTGTCTTTAGCATATTCGACTAAAAACTGTCGTAAATGTTTCGATTTTTTTATATAACGTCCGCTTTTAAAATATTTCCAAGATTTTTTTGCTTTTTTATTTTTAAGATGCAGTTCAGCTAAAGGTTTTCCTTTAGCTTTCGTAAGCTTTTTCCATTGTTTCATTTTATATTTAGCTATAAAATTCTGACCATCATTATGACATTTCAAACATTTCTTTATAAACTCTCTCTGCCCTTTATAAATGGCTGCATTTGAGGAGGATAATGTTAAGACTGTCAATGAAATGAAAATGAGAAAAAGCTTTGCCATATATTTATCCTGTAAAGTTTAACTCCATATTACATTAGAATATATTATAAATTCCTTATATCACTGAAATTTGATTTTAAAATCACAAAAGTTCTATAATTGAAACTTATTATAAAAAGTTTCATCCAAATCCCAAACACCTATTTTCTTTAAATGTTCAACAACCGATACAGTACAATCAACATCATCAGGCCACTCTCTTACAAAACCATCAAGTTTATTCTTATTTGTACCATCAATTCCAACCATCAGACCTGATACAAAGACATCACGCTGAGAGTCCATATTGTTTGTAACACGCCACACCAACATATATGGATTAGCAACATCATTCTTTTGTTCATCAACAAAAACAACTATACGCATATGGGGACTTAATGCAACAAGTGCATCAAAATACTCTTTAACCTTGCGTGTTTTATTGACACTGATAACAGTTATAGGATTTGAAGTATGTGTCATATACTGTTGTAATGCTTTTGCATCATCAACAAGTTCTTTGACTCTTGCAAACAATGTATCATCATCAAGAAGTTGTGGTGCTTCTAAAGCATTATCAACTGTTGCATCAATACCAAGCTTTCCACCAACCAAGCTCTCAGGAGAAGAATGATCAAGAGCATCTAAAATCCCCTCTGTGATAAACATGGACTTAGGAGAGAAACGGTTTAGTATATACTCACTAAAAGCTTCATACTCTTCTAATCCAGGAGCTTTTTCATCCACAAAGATTGCGTGTTTGACAAAACTCATCTGCCCTGCACCCCAAAAAGCGTGCATAAACTGTTTTGCGTGTCCTTTATAAAGTGGCTGCATTTTTGCCAAAATAAGGTTATGAAAACCTGCATTTTCTGGCATATGATAGTCTATGAGATCTGGAACTGTTGTTTTAAGAAGTGGAAAGAAAATTTTACCTGTTGCCCATCCCATATATTTATCTTCTAAAGGGGGCTTACCAACGACTGTTGCTAAAAATATACGCTCTTTTTTCATACTCATAGCACTTACTTCCATCACTGGATAAGGTTCTTCAAGAGTATAATACCCCGTATGATCACCAAAAGGACCCTCTATTTTCATCTCACTTGGATCAACCCAACCCTCTATCACATAATCAACATCTCGAGGAATATAAAGAGGTGTTGTAAGAGACTTGACAAGTTGCGCTGGTTTTTTTGTAATAAGCCCATACATAAGAAGTTCATTCACACCATAAGGTAGAGGTGCAGTTGCACACCAAGTATAGAGTGGATCACCACCAATAGCAATACTTACAGGCATCTTTTTACCAGCTTTTTGATACTGATCGAAAAAGTGTGATGAATCTTTATGAATCTGCCAATGCATCCCCAAATGGTTTTTATCATATACCTGAAGTCTGTACATTCCAAGATTGACCATCTCACCATCAAGTGATTGTGTATAAACCTGACCCATTGTGATAAAAGGACCGCCATCTTGCTCCCATGTGGTAAGCACTGGCATTTTATAAAGATCTACTTCATCATCAAGATACTTAATCTCTTGACACTCTCCCTCTCCTTTTAATCGTTTTGGGAAAATATTTTTAAGTGCAAAAAGTTCACTCGCCATTGAGAGCTTTTCCATAAAACCTGCGGGTGGTTTCATGTGAAGCAGTTTTGTTATCTCATCAGCTACACTCTCTATCGTGCGACCAAAAAGAAGTTCACAACGCTTATAAGAACCAAAAACATTCATTAAAACTGGCTCTTGAAATTTTTTGCCAGTTTTTTTATCTACAACATTGGTAAATAAAAGTGCATCACCACCATCTGCTTTTTTCACCTCTGCATAACCTAAATGAGGAATCTCTAAATAGATATCCAATTCTTCATCGATAACACGCAACTCATTATGTTTTTTTAAAAGGTTTATTGTTTCTTTCATATCTATCACTTATTTTTTTATGAATTATATCATTATTCTAAAATTTTAGAAACATTGAGCTTACCATACCCATAATAATTATTATGTCCGTGAGTATCATAAGGAATATTACCAATTTTATCACTCTTATTACGCAGTAGCTGCATAACTTCATCATGAGTCAAATTTGGTTTTTTTTGTAGTAAAAGAGCCAGTGCACCACTAACAACTGGTGCAGCAGCAGAAGTTCCAATAAAATCACCATTGTAATAAATATAATCTCCACGGTTTGCACCCGCATCACCTGTGACGTCAAGCGTAACTATAGCCAACTGCACACCACCTGGAGCCATAATATCCAAACTACTGCCATAATTGCTATAATATGCTCTGGTATTATCTTTATCTGTTGATCCTACTGCAATTACTTCAGGGATGGAAGATTCATCATTATAATCATCTAGGTTATCATCATCATTACCAACAGCAAATACTATCAATGTACCCTTCCCGTTACGCCCATTTTGAGATAGATCAACAATTTTACTTTTTACAGCATCAGAAACATTATAGGTACCCCAACTACAACTAATAATATCAGCACCAAAAGATTCTGCTTTATCAAAAAGCTCTATGGTCTCACTATCACTCATAGGGTCTTTGTATTTTAAGAAAATAATTGAAACATCTGATGCTACTCCTAAAATACCTTTAGCGTTTTTTCTAGCGGCTATTAATCCTGTCACAGCTGTTCCATGATAAGCACTGAAATTTGTATGACTCACATCAGATGTTTTAGTAGTTATATCATAACTATCCACCACAGCTTTATATAAATCCTCATGCCCAACATCCAAGCCATCATCTATAACAGCTACTTTAATACCTTTCCCAGAGTATGTTTGTAAGGAATCTCCTATATGAATATGAGCATCATTATTGACTGCGTGTTGTTCATAAAACAGATTATCTTTATAAAGGTACCATTGTTGCGATATATAAGGTTCACTAAAAGGAGTTGTTGTATCATCCATAATAGTATCATTATCACTACACGAAGAAAATAGCAAGGAAGATAACAGACCTATAACAGATAGATATAATTTCATCTTTTCATATTTCTTTTAAGAAAATCTGGATGAGCAAAAAGAACACTATCTTTTTTATGTAATTCATTAGCTATAGTGATTGTTTTGGTTTTTGAAGGTGTTTGAAGTAAAAAAACATTATTGTTATAAGCTTTTAACATCACAAGATTAAACTCTTTTAAAAGAGATTGAAGTTGGTTCTTGTCTTGAAGCTTTACAAGAAGTTTATCACTGACACCAACAACCATACCACGTTGCGTTTGATAATAATCAATGCGGCTTTCATTAACCATTCTCAAAGGAGAAGAAACAGGTTTTAATGATATTTTTTTACCATTTTCATAATAAAAACTTCCCTCCGCCGCATAAAGAGACAAAATAATAAGAAAGAGAGAAAGTAATATTTTCATCATTAAAGCCTTTGTGGCATCTCATCCTTAAAAGCAACTTCTTGGGCATCTTTGAGAAGTTCTAAAGCACCGTTTGCTATCATTTTTTCTGCCATAACAATACCAAGATTTTCACTTGTATCTTTTGAAGCAACCATCTTCTCTTGCATTATATGTGTACCATCACTAAAACCAATCATAGTACGAAAAACTACCTTATCTTCATCTATAACAGCATTACACGCAACTGGAGCAGAACATCCAGCCCCTATTTTAGAGATAAAATCACGCTCTATTTGTGTACATAAAAAAGTATCATTATCATTAAGCATTTGTGCAACTTCATGTGCGAGTATATTGGAAGATACTATTTCAATCCCTAAAGCAGCCTGCCCCATAGGTGGAATCATCATATCAAGGGAAAGTTTTTGTGTATGGGGAATATCTTTTAGCAAATCAAGTCTATGTAAACCGATATATGCCAAGATGATAGCATCATACTGCCCCTCTGCAAGTTTTCTCAGTCGAGTATTTACATTGCCACGCAAATCTTTTACTTTTAAATCTGGTCTTTTTGCTAAAAGTTGCATACGTCTTCTAAGACTTGTTGTTCCTACAACTGCACCTTGAGGTAGCTCGTCAAGTGAAGTGTATTTATGAGACAAAAAGATATCACTCTGGTCTTGTCTTTGTGTAACAGCAGCAAGTTCAAGTCCCTCTGGCATATAAGTTGGTACATCTTTTAAAGAGTGCACTGCCAAATCAGCATTACCAGCGAGCATCTCATCTTCTAGCTCTTTTGTAAAATGCCCTTTTCCACCGATAAGTGCAAGTGGCTTATCTAAAACCTTATCACCATTACTGACTATTTCATTTAACACAACTTCTATATCATCGAAGTTCTCTTCAACTCGTTGTTTAACATGGTATGCCTGCCAAAGAGCAAGTTGGGACGTTCGTGTTGCTATTACTAGTTTTTTCATTGTTTAACCGTTTTATATTTTTTCTTTGTATTATCAAGTTTTCCATCAAGGTAAACAGTCGGTGTGCCACCCACTAAAAGGTTTCGAGCAACGTCAATATCACTCTTAAAATGATCGAGTACCTTTTTAGATTTGATATCCGCTTCTGTAATATTTGTACCTACAGCTTTATTAAAGGCTGCCAAAATTTTCTTCACATCTTTTTCTCTTGGATTGACTTTCACATTATAAAGTTTTAAGACAACATCTTTGACACCTTTTTGCTCTGCCGCTACTGCTGCTTTTACTAGTGTCACAGATGCTGGATGGATTCTCTCCAATGGAAGATGATAATAGTAAATTGCAAATTTTTCAGGATTTTTCTTCATATCTTTAATTGCAGCAGGTATGAAACTTCTACAAAAAGGGCACAATGGATCAGAGAAAAGTGCTACTTTATGTTTAGCATTTTCATTTCCATAAATAAGATTCTCTTTTTTATAATACTGCTGTTTAAAAGATGGTTTAACAACTTCGGTCATATTCTCCAAAGTATCCATATTAGTAAGTGTTTTAGTAATCATTGTTCCATTGGAAAACCAGATCATTTTCTGTTTGATCTCCTCTTTTTTCCCTTTTAGCTCTGCTTTTACATTAACAATGTAACCACTCCACCCTTTTAAATCTTTTAAAGGAACTTCATCTTCAACCTCTACTTCAACAGAAGCCAGTCTGGGATTGTTACTAAACTCATCACTTAAAAAATCTTCTATTTTTTCACTTGTAGTACTCGCATACGCTAAACTACTTAATAGTAGAGTTGTGCTCAATAATTTCAACATCGATGACATCCAAATCCTTTTCATAATTATTTTTTTCTTCAAAAGAAGTATTACATTTATTGGATTTTACATTATAACGGTTAACAATCATACTCGTAAAAACACTAAACTGTAACAACACACCTAAAATATCTGTTAAAAAACCTGGAATGATAAGAAGGATAGCACCAAAGAGTGTAAAAAGGTTTAAACGTTGAAATTGTTCAAGGTCAATACAGTTATAAGAAACTGCTGTCATATTTTCAACCAATGTTTGTCTAAAATTAACTAAAATAGAGATACCTATAAATGCACTTATCAAGATTTCAAAAAAAGTAGCAAGTCCACCAATTGCTGAGGAGATATTTGTTGAGACTATAACCTCTAAAAAGAGGTATATTAAAAAATAAATCATGAGAGAAGTTCCATCACTTTCTCAAATACTGCATCTTTTGCCACAGCATCTTTTGCTTTTGTATTTCGAGTATATATCTGAACATTCCCATTTACAAGCTCTTTTCCAATGATAACAGTGTATGGAAAACCGATGAGTTCAGCATCTTTCATCTTAAAACCAAAACGCTCTTTTCTATCATCTAGCATCACTTCCACACCTGCATCTTGAAGTTCTTTGTAAAGTTTTTCACCAACTGCCACCTGCTCTTCATCTTTGATATTACTTATCATAATGTTTACCATATAAGGTGCTGTTGCAGGTGTCCAGATACAACCATTTTCATCATGATGCTGTTCAATAACAGCTGCAACCAAACGGCTCACACCCATACCGTATGTTCCCATAATAAAGGGCTGAGATTTTCCATTTTCATCTAAGAACTCAGCTTTTAGAGCCTCTGAATAGGTAGTACCGAGTTTAAAAATATGACCAACTTCTATCCCTTTGGTAAAAGAGAGCTTTCCATTACAATGTGGACAGATATCTCCTTCATTCACTTCTGCAATATCCGCAAAATATGCAACTTCGGAAATCACACCCAAATCAACACCTACAAAGTGGTAATCTTTCTCATTGGCACCACAAATAAGATCTTTTGCATCTTTTAAATCACTGTCTATCACATGTTTTGCTTTGTCTTGGTCAAGTGGTCCGATAAATCCTGGAACAAGCCCAATCTCTGCTAGCTCTTCCTCTGTTACATCAACAATATCAAGCGCATCTGTTGCATTGATTGCTTTTACCTCTTGAAGATTATCGCATCCACGTACAAAGAAAAGAACAATCTCACTCTCATCCTCATACACAACCCTTTTTGCTACACATTTTACAGTATAGTAGGGATCAACTTTAAAAAACTCAGCAAGATCATCGATTGTTTTTGTATCTGGTGTTAAAAACTTGTTAAACTCAGCTTCAGGAGCTTCAGGAATAGCACCTCTTGCACTTCGTGATGCTGCTTCTATATTTGCACCATATTCACATTTTGAACACACAGCGATAGTATCTTCACCACTATCTGCTAAAACCATAAGCTCTTTTGAACCACTTCCACCTATGGCACCACTGTCAGCCTCAACAACTCTAAAATCAAGTCCAAGTCGAGTAAGTATCTTTTTATATGCTGCTTCCATAGCATCAAATTCACGATCCAAATCTTGCGTGTTTGCATGAAATGAGTAGCCATCTTTCATGATAAATTCACGACCACGCATCAAACCAAATCTAGGACGCGCTTCATCACGAAACTTTGTTTTAATCTGATAAAGATTGAGTGGAAGATTTTTATAGCTGGTAATTCTGTTACGAACCATATCAACCATCATCTCTTCATGGGTTGGTCCTAGTACAAAAAGGTTTCCTTTTCTGTCTTTAAAACGTAAAAGTTCTTTACCAAATTTCTCTATACGACCACTTTCAGCCCATAAATCAGCAGGTGTTACAAAAGAGAGTTCAACCTCTTGTGCACCCACTTTTGTCATCTCTTCATTGATGATATTTTCAATCTTTTTTATCACCCTTTTTGCCAAAGGCATATAGTTGTAAAGTCCAGCTGCAACCTGTGAGATAAAACCAGCACGAGCTAAAAAGATATGACTAGGAAGTGTCGCATCACTTGGTGCTTCTTTTGTTGTTGGTATAAATGCTTTAGTTCTTCTCATTAGTTTCCTTATCTTTGGAGTTTTGAATCATTCTTGCAACTGCTTCACTCAGCATTGCACTCTCTTTGTCTTCTGAAGATGTTCGTATATTTTTTGTAATATCGTGTAAAAATCGCTTTAATGCCTGCTGAGCCATCTTATGAGCAGCATCTTCATACTCTTTTGGAATATATCCAGCTTTGACAACTCTTTGTGTCTCAGCTTTTGCCGCCACATCTGCACGATGATATATCTCTTTGATAATGGGTTCTACATCTTGGTTGTTAAGCCATTCAAAAAACTCAACAACACCACGACCAATAATCCCATGAGCACGTCTAGCAGATTCCTCTCTATGATTCATATTTTCATCAACAATCATTTTAAGATCATCTATCACATATAGGTGAATCTTCTCCCCTTTATGGTAGTTGATATCTCTTGGGAGTGCCAAATCAAACCAGTATCTCTCAAACTCCTGCGGAGTTATAATCTCATCGGTGATAATAGGCTCATTGGCAGATGTTGCAGTAAAAAGAATTTCAAACTCATTGACTGCCTGAGGCAATGCTTCAAAATCTATCACTTGCGTGTTACATTGCTGTGCAAGTTCTTCTGCTTTATGGCGTGTTCTGTTCA
>JAMOSN010000012.1 GCA_027068455.1 Sulfurimonas sp. | reverse complement strand
TACACACACTCTATATGATGCACACAAAAAAGCTTAACTCTCCACGCACCAGCTCCATAGGGCGACTCTTTGATGGTGTGTACGCATTGAGTGGTTTTGATGCCTCTTTGAGTTATGAGGGGGAGAGTGGACTTATGATGGAGTCTTTGGCACAAGGATGTGAAACTGTTGCGTGTTACAGTTATGAGATAGAAGATGATGAGATACTCTTTAGCACTCTTATACAAGAGATACTCCAAGAGAGCAATCCACACCAAATTGCCACAAAGTTTATCAATACACTAAGTGCTATCATCGTAGATATCGCTCAACGCTACGCTGGACGAGATATAGTGCTGTGTGGTGGTGTATTTCAAAACAAACGCCTTGTAGAACAAACGTTGCAGCGTTTTAAAAAGCACAATATCACCTACTATATCCCTCAAAAAACAACACCAAATGATGGCTCCATATCATTAGGACAAGCTTACTATGCACTACATAACTACAAAGGATAACAATGGATAAAAAAATAGCACTTATAGGATCGGGAAACGCATTTTTCAAAGATGAAGGAGTAGGGCTTTATGCTGCAAAGTATTTAAAAGAGAATCATAGTTTTACCCCTGAAGTAGAGATTGTAGATGGTGGAACACTTGGGTTTAAACTGATGCCTCTATTGCAAGAGTTTGATGAGGTACTTATTGTCAATACTGCTTCAGATGATACAAAAAATGTTGGTGATATTACAGTCAAAACAACTGATGAGTTTTTAGACGGCTCTTTGATTAAAAAAACTGCCAATGAGGTTGAGATTGCCGAGATGTTACAAATTTGTTCTTTAACGGAAGCGATGGCAAATACAACGGTCATAAGTATAGTGCCTGAGGATATCATCGCTGTTGAAGTGGGTCTTACTCCAGCATTGCACAGTGCATGGCAAAACTATATAGATACTGTTTTACAAGAGCTTACAAAACTTGGTGTAGAGGTTAAACAAAAACAAAAAGTCATGAGTTTAGAAAAGATTTTGTCAATATTTGCCAATCCGAGTATAGAACACGCAAGAGGGTTTTAAGAGTTTTCTAAGAGGAAAGTGAATAAAATATGAATGTTCATTCAGTTTTGAGATTTATGGATGGCAACTACGGCAACTTCTTCTTTGTGGTGTGGATTTTATAATCATTTTCAGTTTCCCTTTTTATGATTCAAAGCTCTCCACACTGCTTTGAGGATTTTTAAAATCCTCTATAATCTTATCAAGTGAGTACTCTTGCGTGTTCTTTGTTACGCTGATGGTAAACTTTTTTTCTAAAATATCTGTTAAAGTTTTTATATATTTTGGAAACATAGAATGCATGGTTTTACTTAATGCTATCTCTACATCTATACTCTCAGGAACTATTCCTAAAACACTCGAATCGGGTAACTCTCTGCCCATAAGTTCTAAAATATCAAAACACTGTAACACACCTATTTCATGTGCACCTCCAGAGTTAAGACCGTATCCTGTCAGTTTTTCTGATGGTATATGGTAGATACTGCCTGCTTCATCATCTATCTCAATAGCATCTAAAATGAGAATATAGTGATACTCCATAAAAAGATTTAAAAGATTGATCCCCTCTACACCACCGTTAATAATCTCTACAGAAGGTTCTAATGTGTAGTTTTTTTCCAAGTATTTGGTTGCATAGATTGCTATGCCGTCATCTTTTTCCAAAATATTACCGACACCGAGGATTGCTAAGGTTTTCATAGGTTAAAATATTCCTTTATGAGTAGTTGTTTTGCACTCTCTTTGGAGTGATTATACTTAAATTCAAACTCTTTTAAAAAATAACCAAAATTTTTATGGTTTACACCCTTATAGGCGCATATCTTTTTTTCAAAATAATACCAAAAATCAAGAATGTTATTTTGAGAGTGTTTGAGTTTTATAAGTTTACTCTCTCGTTTAAATTTTTTAAAGGTTTGGATGTAGGCATCTTCTATATTATCATCTAAAAACTGTTGTTTATATTTTTGCAAAGAGGGCAAAAGAAGCGTGTAGATATGCCCGTCATAATCAAAAGTTAAAAAGTTATGAGCATCAAAAATCGCTTCTTTGTGAGCTTTTTTACTCTCTTCAAGATAAAAATACTCCTCAAATTCACATGAAAGATGGCGATGGGATTCATACTCTCTTTCACATACCATACCACAAAGCAAACGGAAAGTATGAAACTGTTTTTGTACTGAGATATATGAGAGATGCAAACGTTTTGCACAATGGTGCGCGGTTTCGTTGTTTACAAAAGCATCAAGTAGTGTGATGATTTTGTTGATTTTTTCTTTGGATGTTTTTTTATGGCATGCAGAACATTTGATACGACCATCATTAAGATGATAGACAAACCCTCCACAATAAATACACTCAGTAAGCCATAACACAATATCATCCTTTTTTAGTCCGAAAAATATATAAGAATATTTAACTTTTATCTTTCTCTTACGCAATTTACTATAAAATCTTTTAAAACTGAATAAACATTCATTGTTTTAGAAAGGTTTGTATGGAATTAGGTTATATCATTATTTTTTGGTATGGGATACTGCATGCTTTTGGACCTGATCATTTGACGGCTATTGCAGATTTTTCTATCGGTAAGTCGATGAAAAAAACAATGACCATTACCATCGCTTTTGCTTTTGGTCACGGAATGACACTTTTTGTTTTTGCAAAACTTTTAGAGATGTATGAGCTTCCAGAGAGTATAACAGCGTATGGGGATATTATATCTTCTAGTGTTATTATAGGGATGGGAGTATATCTTTTGTATCTGGTAGCAGCAGATAAAATACATCTCAATAAGCATATACATGATGGTAAAGAGCATATCCATATCTATTTCGGTAAAGAACACTCTCACGATAGTAGCGTAGTATCAACTTCGGCATGGACTATGGGAGCACTTATGGGGATGGGCGGTGTTCGTGGAATGTTAGTGACACTCGGTGCACTTCAGGGACACGCAATCGATTTTACGATGGTTTTGGCATTTATTGCGGGAGTGAGTGTTATTTTTGTCAGTTTTGGTGGGGTGATTTTATACCTTAACAAAGAGTTTTTAACAAACAAAAAGAATGTAAGAAGAGTTTTTGCAACTGCTGGAGTGGTATCTGTAGCAGTTGGTGCAAATATGCTTTTGGCATAAAGATAGCATAAGGGGATAAAAAGGTTCCCTTAAATGTATAAAATTCAGAAGAGCTACAAAGTAGCGAGGGCTTCCTGCCGAAGGAATCCAAGCGATAGCGTAGGTAAAGGAATTACTTCCTTTGCCGTTAAGAAAGGGAATAAAAAGGTTCCCTTAAATTTATGAAATAAATTAAA
>JAMOSN010000011.1 GCA_027068455.1 Sulfurimonas sp. | reverse complement strand
GCAGTAAGAACGATCTGCTCACTTCCATCATATACTTTAAAAATAGTGTTTTGTATAATGATTTTATGTCCCAAATCTGTAAAAGCATTGAGAAAAACAACAACAAGATAATTTATACTACCTACTATGGTAAAAAGTTTTTGCTTTGGTACCTGCATATCTATTTCGACTCACTATCTACTAATGTTGTACTCCATCCTTCATAATATCCATGCTCTTTTTTTACAGCTTCAAAAAGTTTTTCCACCTCTTTTTGGATAACCTCTTTGGTTACTGCGTGTTCTTTCACCAAAGCTATACCATTTTCAAACTCATCACTGCTAATCTCATCTTTAAATGTAAATCCATCTAAATCGAGAGTCTCTAAAAAACGCTCTTTTTGTGTTGGTGTATCAAATGAGAGATAATGTTCTACATCACGTGGAACTTCAAGAGAATCCTCTTCATCCTCTAACATAAAAATAATTTTATCACTTTGTATATGGCAGAGTTCAAGTTCAGTTGGTGTAAGGTTTTTATAATGGAAATCCCATTTATTGTCTTTGACAACACTACTTTCATATACATACTCACTTGGTTGAAGGATCTCTTTTATGGTAGCATCAAGCCCTTTGGAGGTGTTTGCATAAAAATAAAGCTCACTCCATCCATCAACAACACGACTCCCGACATATTTTGCCTTTTCTCCATGTTCTAGAGCAATTATAAGAGCTTCTTTTGTTTCTAAAAACTCTTCAAAACCCTCTTGCGTGTTATCACTTGCATCAAACTTTATAAAAACACTCACTAACCATCCATACTTTTGTGAATAAGCATACGCATTCAAATCACTCTCTATAATGATCTCTTGATTCTCTTCATTTCTTGTAAAAAATTCTCTCATATTATCTTCTATTTATCTTTTTTGATTTATTATACCTAAAAAGGGGGATTAAATGGCTAAAGTTATCATTTTTTCAGGTGCAGGAATAAGTGCTGAGAGTGGTATATCAACTTTTCGTGACAGTGATGGTTTATGGGAAAATTATAAAATAGAAGAGATATGCTCTGCTGGATGTCTTGATTGGAACTATGATGCCACAATAGAGTTTTATGATAAGCGCAGAGAAGATATAGCAGACAAACTTCCAAACAAAGCACATACTGAGGTGTGTAAACTTCAAAAAATGTTTCCTAAAGAGATAAAAATCATTACCCAAAATGTTGACGATATGTTTGAAAAAGCAGGATGTAACGACACACTTCACCTTCATGGTTTTTTAAGAGAAGTTCGCTGTGAAGCGTGTGGATTTTTAGATGATATAGGATATGAAAAACTCTCAAATGTTTATGATGCCTGTCCAAGATGTCATCATAACCTTCGTCCAAATGTGGTCTTTTTCGGTGAAGCGGCACCAAAATATGCCGATTTGTATAAGGAGCTACAAGATTGTGAAATGCTTGTGGTTATTGGCACAAGTGGCAATGTTATTAACACCGATATGTTTTTAAATTCACAAATCCGTTATTCAATTCTAAACAATCTTGAACCAAGTCCAGCCATCAACGATACACTCTATAAAAAAGTGCTTTATAAAAAAGCAACAGAAGCTATTGATGAGATTGTAAGTGATGTTAAGAGATTTTTAGATACGTGAAGTTTAGAGATTAATAATCTCTTGAACTTCAAGACCAAATCCGCTGAGCCCAACAAAGTCAGTTTGCTTCATTGAAGTAATAAGGTTCATTTTAGAGATACCAAAATGTTTGATAATCTGCGCGCCAATACCAAACTCTTTAGGTGCAGAGTTGTCCTGATGGTGTGTTTTATTGATAAAAACCAAAAGACCACTATTTTTTTTCAAATACTCTATAGAGTGTATAAGGTTGTTATACTTTGGTTGATTGAGTAAAAGTTCACAATCTGGTATAATATTATGAACACGTACATTGGCAACTTCGCCAGCATTGTAAAATAAAATAGCAGTATGCTTGATACCATCATGGTCTTCAAAAGTGTGGCGCTGTACTTTGACACCAAAAAATTCTATCTCTTGAGTATCTACCTCTTTGATAAGTCGTTCATTGGCAAGTCTGTACTCTACAAGATCAGAGATAAAAACTGTATGAAGATTGTGTTTTTGTGCAAAAATATCCAAATCATCACGACGAGCCATCTCACCGTCATCTTTAATTATTTCACAAATCACTCCAGCTTCACTAAGCCCTGCCAAGCGACATAAATCAACACTTCCCTCTGTATGACCAGTTCTTACAAGTACACCACCCTCTTTGGCTATCAGTGGAAAAATATGTCCAGGTCTAACTAACTCATCAGCCTGAGAGATAGGATTAGCAAGGATTTTGATAGTATCATCTCTCTCTTTTGCCGAAATACCTGTAGAAGCTGTTTTTGCATCTACAGATACAGTAAAAGCTGTTTCATAAGAAGAGGTGTTTGAACCTACCATCGGATTGAGTTCTAATCTATCAGCAATCTGTTTTGAGAGGGCTACACAAATAAGCCCACGTGCCTCTTTTGCCATAAAATTGACATGCTCAGGGGTAGAAAATGCAGCAGCATAAACCAAATCACCCTCATTCTCTCTGTCTTCATCATCACACATGATGACCATTTTCCCTTTTTTAATCTCTTCTATCGCTTTTAAAACTCTTTCAATTGGTGTCATATATATTCTCTTCGTTATTTTTTTTGTAATTATATAGTAGTATTGATTAATATGGACTCAAAGCCATATAGATAAGTGGAGGATACACTAAAAGACCAATATAAGGAAAGAGATTTCCAAGGGGCATTTGTAACATAACAGCAATATCATCACTTATCTCTTTATCTATAAAAACCTGTTTGACCAAAATAAGTTTTGTAACAATATCTATCCCTTTTACCACAAACAAAGCAATTGCATATCCGTTGTAGTTTGTGTACATAGCAAAAAAGATAGCAAAATAGAAAGTTGGATGCATCAACAACACCAAAAATACACTTTTGTGATAATATCTATAGATACGCCCTAACATATCTATCACACGTGATCCTTTTTGCCATTGCACTTCATACACTTCAAGAAGACTATATACCAATAAAAATTCTAAAATATACTCATTTATCATAAAAAAAGTATAGCGAAAGTTGTTACAAAATATGATAAAAATCAAAAAAATAAAGAAATATAAAATTTTCTCAAAAAACCCTTGACAATAAAAAAAATTTTTCCTATAATTTCGCCAACAAACAGCAAAGAGTTGTTTGAAACACCGCGGAATAGAGCAGTTCGGTAGCTCGTCGGGCTCATAACCCGAAGGTCGCTGGTTCAAATCCAGCTTCCGCAACCAATTATTAACTTCTTAATATTTAACTTCACATTGGGGTATCGCCA
>JAMOSN010000010.1 GCA_027068455.1 Sulfurimonas sp. | reverse complement strand
GCTAGTCTTACTTGCTTAGTTTTCAATGATCTCAAACAGTTGAAGTATCACTTCTGAGGCTTAAACTCTAAGTCTCTCCGTTTGTGGATGGGAATTATAGGGGGAAGTTGCTTAAAGGAAGATTAAACATTGCAGCAAATAAAAAGAATTTTTCAATTCTTTTCAAAACTTTACGGTTTAAAAATCACAATTGTAATTATTTTCAACTTATATTATAATGTATAGCATTTTTTGTTGCTATCTGTTTACCCTTTGTCTATAGAATTCATATAACAAAAAACTATCCATACAAGGTGGATACACATAAAGGAAATAATTATGGGATTATATGATCGTGATTATGCTAGAGATAATGCGTATGCTTATCAGACACAAACTCGTAGTGAAGCTCAGATAGTTTCATTTGTAAAAGAAACATACAAACTTTTTGCAGCTTCCATGATGGCAGGTGCAGTTGGAGCTTATGTTGGTGTTCCAATGGCAGCAACAATCCATGCAATGTTTTGGCCACTCTTTTTTGTAGAAATTGGTTTACTTATAGGTTTACAATTTGCAAAGAATAAACCAGGTATTAATTTACTTGTTATGTTTGGCTTTGTCTTTATGACAGGTCTTATGCTTGCACCACTTTTAGCATATACACTTGGTATGAATGGTGGTGGTGTTATCATAGGTAATGCTTTTGCTATGACTTCAGTTGTTTTTGGTGCTATGAGCTTCTTTGCTATAAAGAGTACAAAAGATTTTACAGGATATGGCAAGCCGTTGATGATTGCTCTTTTTGTCATTATCGGTTTTTCTATCTTAAATATCTTTCTAGGTAATCCTATGCTGCAAATCATTATTGCAGGAGCAGTAGTGATTCTTTTTAGTATTTTGGTTATCTATGATACACAAAATATTATGAATGGTGCTTATGAAACTCCTATTGATGGTGCTATTGCACTCTATTTGGACTTTTTAAATATCTTTACGGCACTTTTACAACTTTTTGGTATCTTTGGTAGTGATGACTAAAGAAAACACTTCATCCGAGCTCTCTCGGGTGATAGATGCTAACTTAAACCGTTTACGCGAAGGGATTCGTGTTGTTGAAGATATTCTTCGATATAAAGAGAATAATAAAAAACTAGCATCTGCTTTAAAAGCTCTACGACACAAAGCACAAACTCCCGATACAAAAACACTTCTCCAACATCGTGACAGTATTCATGATGTCTTACGCAGTTCTACACAAAGTGAGCAAAATCGTACTGATTTAGAAAGTATTCTTATTGCAAACTTTAAACGTGCGCAGGAGTCAGCTAGAGTTTTAGAAGAGCTTTACAAACTTCAAAATATAAAACTCAGTGAAAACTTTAAAACAATTCGTTACGAACTCTATAATTTAGAAAAAGAGATCTTAACCCTTCACGAATAAAGAAAAACCACTTCAAATTCTAAAGAGTTAAGGGGATACTCTTTCATCAGTTGTTTCATCTGTTTAAAACTCAAAACATTGCGAGAACCACTTACTCCACTTTTTTTAATATAACGAAAAATATCTTGCGTGTTATCAAACTCCAAAGTATATTCAACTACTTCAAACTTTGCATTGAGGTGACTCTTTTGAAGCTCATATATCTCCTCTTTATCTCGTAACGGTGAATGAATACCTGCTGTTTTATGGAGTGTTTGAAAGGTATTTGCAGTAAAGATTGCCAAAGAAAAAGGGGTTGCAAACTGTGCGATTTGCGCAAATACATTATCGAGATTTTCAGCCCACTGCAATGCTGAAGAGGAGAGGATATAATCAAACTGGTATGTATAAAGGTACTCAAAGAGTGTATTGTCATTAAAGTTTCCATAGATACACTCTATCTTTTGAGATTTTGGATGAAGCTCCAACATCCCTTTTGCAAAATCAACACCAACAAAATGGTGATAATCCCAATCTATTTTTTCAACAAGTGCACCTCTGCCACACCCTAAATCTAAAATATTTTGAGGTTTGCCCTTCACATGTGATAAAAGTTTTGAAGCAACCTTTTGTTGGATGATATTATAGTTTCCATAATCATTTGCATATTTGGAAAACTCTGTATCAATTTTCATTTCTTATTAGCCATCAAAGAGATAACAAAAAGAGCTATTACACACAGTACAATAGTTGCACCAGAGGGCAAGGAGAAATAGTATGACAAACTCATTCCTGCCACAACACTTAAAAGAGCAAAAAATAATGAAAGCAGCATTGTATTTCTAAATCCCATTCTATACTGTAAAGAAGCAACAGTAGGAATCACCATCAACGCTCCTATGAGCAAGCTCCCTACCACACGAATGGAAAGAGCAATGATAACAGCAACAACACTTACAAGTAAAAAATTTAAGAATTTCACCTTAATACCACTTGTTTGTGCCACCTCTTCATCATATGCTATAAAATAAAGCTCTTTTGAAAAAAGAAGTAAAAAGATCAAAGAGAAAGAGCCAAAAATTATAATCGCACGGACATCTTCATCACTTACAGAAAGGATGGAACCAAAAAGATAAGAGAACAAAGAGTTGTTAAATGCTCCACCCAAAGAAACTATAATTACAGCCAATGCCAATGAGCCTGAAAGCAATATTGAAAGCACTGCATCGGAGTATAATGAAAAGGCACTTCGCAAATACTCGATAAGCCATGCACCAAGGAGAGAAACAACAACCGCTACCCATAGAGGGTTATATCCAGCTACAAGCCCTACAGCCACACCAACAAGTGCAGAGTGGGCTAATGTCTCACTAATGAGAGAATATCTTCGAAGTACTACAAATGTCCCACTGATAGAAGCAAGTGTAGCTATAAAAAGACCAGCAATAAAAGCACGCTGCATAAATTCATACTCAAACATCTCTAACATTGTTTTCCTTTAGTGCTCATGCTTGTGATTGTGAATAAGATGAGCCTCAATGCCATAAAGTTCACTCATCTCTTCACATGATAAAATCTTTTTTGGATCATTACAAATAGTTGCTTTTCTATTGATAGTAAAAAGTCTTCCTATATCATCTGCAATCACTCCAATATCATGAGTAATAAACAAGATAGTAATATTTTCTTCTTTGTTAAGCTTTCTCAAAAGAGTATAAAATCTTTGTTGCGATTTAACATCAACTCCTGTATTTGGTTCATCCAAAATCAATATCTCTGGAGATGATGCCAAAGCACGTGCAATCATAACACGCTGTCTTTGACCACCTGAAAGAGTTCCTACCATCTTGTCTTTGAGGTGCAGTATATCCATCTTTTGCATTGCATCTATCACTTTTTCTTTGTCTTCTTTGGAAATACCTGCAAAAAAACCACGTTTGGCAACTCTTCCCATCTTTACAATATCTTCAACAGTTGCTGGAAAATTAGCATCAACCAAAGAGGCTCGCTGAGGCACATAACCTATTTTGGACCACTCTTTAAAATTTTTCAGCTTTTTACCAAAGATTTTAATCTCTCCAGATGTTGGCGTCTCCAATCCCAAAAGAAGACGGATTAGAGTTGTTTTTCCTCCACCATTTGGACCTATGATTGCAATATATTCTCCATGGTATATCTCAAAAGAGATATTGGAGAGGATATCCTGTCCCCTTACTTTAAATTCCAAGTTTTTTACATCAAAGATGGGTACTCTGAATTTTAGTTGCAATCAAGTGCCTTTGTAAGTTTTTCTAGGTTTTTATACATAATATCTTCATAAGTGAGTCCAGCTTTTGCTTCATCTGCTGTTATATTGCCAAGGGGTTGAAATACGTCAAGTTTAATCCCTGTATCCTGAGCAATGCTCTTGATAATTTTATCATTCACAAAATGCTCAAAGAAAATAGTACTCACACCCTCTTTCTTAATCTCCTTCATCACACGTGTAATATCTTTTGCACTTGGCTGTGCTTCAGGTGAGAGACCTGTTAAAGAGTCAACTTTGAAATGGTATTTTTTTGCAAGGTACCCTAAAGCATTATGGCTGATAACCACTTGCTCTTGTTTGCATAATTGAAGATGCTTCCGATAGGCTTTATCTAGTTTTTGAAGCATATGCATATATTTTTTCTCATTTGCCAAATAGAGTTCTTTATTTTTTGGTAACAATGTAATAAGCTCATTGGTAACAAGATGTGTAATGCGTTGCATATTTGTAAAATCAAGCCAATAATGGGGATCTATTGTAGAGTGTGAGCATTGTTCATCATGGTGCTTGTGAAATTCAGACTCATCACTTTCTAATTCCCTTAAATCAACAAATTTACTTACATCAATAGCTTTATGTTTAAATCTAAAGTTTTTAACCCATGGTTCAAGACCTGCTCCACTATAAAAAACAATATCAGCACGTTCAATCTTTGCCATCAGTTTTGGAGTTGGCTCAAAACTGTGAGGATCTACGCCAAAAGGTAAAATATTGACAATCTCCACACTCTCTTGTGCTATATGTTTGACAACATCATACAAAGCAAACGTTGTTACAGCAACAATCGGTTTTGTTTTTTGTTCTACTGCATGCTCTTTTGTTTTTTCATTACACCCAAGCAGTGTTAACAGAAGTAAAACAGGAAATAAAATTCTTACTCTTTTTAACATAAATTCTCCAAATTTTTTATTGATTATACCCTCTTTTTATATATAGTTTGATTATAAAAGATTTTTTAGATATAATTCGCCACTTTTATTTTAGGAAATTATATGACTACTAGTCTTTTACTAATTGTTCAAATAGTGTTGGTTATTGTTCTTGTTATAGCTGTACTATTACAAAAAAGCTCAAGTATCGGTCTTGGGGCATACAGTGGTTCTAACGATTCTGTATTTGGTGCAAAGGGTCCAAACAGCTTTTTAGCAAAAGCTACCTTTACAATAGGGTTTTTATTTGTATTAAACACTATAACATTAGGATATATGTACTCTCAGGCTGCTCAATCTTCTGTAGTTGATGAGATAGTTGAAGATACAACTGTTGCGGCTCCAGTAGCAGTACCAGTTCAAGATACAAATACTTCAAAATAGTTTTACAGTTGCATAACACGCAACTGTAACTTATTTCCCCTCTTTTACTCACTCTTAAAATATTTCTCGCTACAATAACGCAATTTAATTTTCATACAATCTAAGGAATACTAATGCTAGATGAGATATATAACGAATGTGAAACAAAGATGCAAGGTGCCATTGAGCATATGCAAAGAGAGTTTAAAACACTTAGAACAGGAAAAGTAACCACTGCAGTACTTGACAATGTTAAAATAGACTACTACGGAACAGCAACGCCACTTGATCAAGTCGGTTCTGTTTTGGCAGTTGATGCAACAACAATCGTTATCAATCCTTGGGAAAAAAATCTTCTTGGCTCTATTGAAGCAGCAATCCAGGCAGCAAATATTGGAGTAAATCCAAATAATGACGGAGATGTTATTAAACTTTTCTTCCCTCCTATGACAGTAGAACAGCGCCAAGAAGCTGTAAAACAGATGAAAGGGATGGGTGAAAAAGCAAAAGTAGCTATCAGAAATGATAGACGTGATGCAAATGATAAGATTAAAAAACTTGAAAAAGAGAAAGAGATTACACAAGATGAATCCAAAGCTGCTCAGGACAATATCCAAAAACTGACAGACAAATATATAGCAAAAGTTGACAGCATCTTAAAAGACAAAGAAGCTGAAATCTTAAAAGTGTAAGTGATGGATATTAAAAAAATATATATGGACGCAGATGCTCTTTTAGAGGGGCATTTTAAATTAAGTTCAGGCAATCATTCACAGTTTTATCTTCAATCTGCAAAAGTTTTAGAAGATCCTAAAACTGCTAAACTTTTAGCTGATGAACTTGCAAAACAGATTAAAGCAAGTGGTTTGGAGATAGACACTGTTTGTGCTCCAGCACTTGGTGGACTTATCGCTGGTTTCGCACTTGCTACTGCTCTTGATGTTCGTTCTATCTTTGCTGAGCGTGTTGATGGGAAGATGACTATTCGTCGAGGCTTTGAGATCAAACCAGGTGAGAAGGTTCTTATGTGTGAAGATATCATCACAACAGGTGGTAGTGCTATGGAAGCTGCGGCTGTTGTCAAAGAACTTGGTGGTGAGATTGTTGGTGTTGCGGCACTGGCAAATCGTGGTTTTTGTCACCGTGAAGGCAGTGATGTTGTAACAAAACCAAACTGCAAACTTCCACAGGATATTCCGTTTTTTGCTTTGGCTGATTTTACATTTGAGATGTATGCGCCAGAAGAGTGCCCTTTATGCAAAGATGGTAGCGAAGCTATCAAACCAGGAAGCCGTGGTAACTAATTTACCTTTTTATCTAACACGCAAGTTGCGTGTTAGTTATAAGTTATTTGACATGTAAGCATTCTTTCTACTAAAACTCTAGCAACTTCAACCTTTCCATCTACAATACATGTTATATCTAAATCTGCAAGCCTTTCTTTCTCTTCAAGAGAAACCACTTTAACAATGAGATTAGCATTTTTTGATTGTTTTAATACTGCTTCACAAATAAGACGTTTTTTATCCATATTATCAAGTGTAACAATAATAGCTGCTGCTTTATCGATGTTGAGTGCATCCAAAATAGCACTTTTTGAAGCATCACCAAGATAAGCCTCATGCTCATCCTTTAAAGCTTCACGAACATGTTTGTTTGAGTTGTCAACAACAACAAAAGGAGCATCAAGTTCTTGAAGATATTGTGTCACAAACTTACCAACAACACTGTATCCACATACTATAACATGGTCTTTTCTTCCTGTTAAAGCTGAAAAATCACTCGCTTCAATCTCTTTTTCATGCAATACCTTCTCTACAAAACTATTGATATGAGGGATGAAAAATGGTGTCACCATCATGGAAAAAATAACTACTAACACCAACAGTGATATTAATGAATTTTCCATCAAACCACCCTGAGATGCAACTGCAAAAATAACAAAAGAGAACTCTCCAACTTGAGACAAGGCAAGCGCTGTTTTTAAAGAGCTGGTAGCATTGTTTGAAAACCTTAAAAAACTAAATATTATGGCAGTTTTTACCACTAATACAAAAAGAAAAAGTGCCACGATAAGAACAATGTTGTCTAAAAACATCATCACATCAATCTTCATCCCAACAACAACAAAAAAAGTACCAAGTAAAATATCTTTAAAAGGAGCAATATCTGCTTCTACCTTATGATGATACTTGGTCTCAGCTATTATCATCCCAACAACAAAAGCACCTAATGAATAGGTAAATCCCATATAAGAAGCAAATAATGAGGCTCCCATCACAATAAATAAAACAGAACCCATAAAAAGTTCGTCAAGTTCAGATGAAGCAGAAAAGTGTAAAAGCCACGTTACAATATGTTTTCCAAAAACAAACAAAATAACGATGACAATAAAGGCACTCTCCAATGTATAAATTAAAATCGTTGATATAGATTCATTAGCTTCATTCGTTAAAAAACCAATAAGAATCAATATAGGAATAACTGCAATATCTTGAAAAATCAAAATCCCTGTAGCATTTTGTCCATAAGGGGTATAAATCTCTTTAGAAGCCTTTAAATAGCTCAATACAACAGCGGTTGAGGATAAAGAAAATGCCAAAGCTACAATGAGGGCACTGCTCTCATTAAGCTCAAAGAGATAATGAGCTATGGTATAAACAACAACAGATGTAAATCCAACCTGCATCACTCCATTACCAAAAATCTCTTTTTTCATCGTACCCATTCTTCTTAGTGAGATCTCCAAGCCTATAGTAAACATTAAAAAGACAATACCAAACTCCCCTACAAGTTCCAATCCATGAGAATGTCCAGCTTCTCGTAAATCAAAAAGATAAGCGACAATAGTACCTGTTAATATATATCCTATAATCTGTGAAATACCAATTTTTTTCAATAAAATATTGATGACAATAGATATACCAAGTGCAGCAATGATGTAAATAAATGTTACTTCCATATAATTTTCAATTCCTTTTATCAAACTTCACTCTTATCCTACCATATACAACTGAAACAAACCCCTGTTTTAAGGGATTTATAAGACTTTAAAGGATTTTATCTTATAATCGCAATATTAATTATATGGAGATTTTTAGATGACAAAATACATTTTCGTAACAGGTGGAGTGTTAAGTTCTTTAGGTAAAGGGATTACAGCAGCTAGTGTTGGAACACTCTTAAAACACTCTGGTAAAAACGTGGGAATGTTAAAAATCGATCCATATATCAATGTTGACCCTGGTACTATGAGTCCATTAGAGCATGGGGAAGTTTTTGTTACAAAAGATGGCGCTGAAACAGACCTTGATATCGGAAACTACGAGCGTTTTTTAGATGCAGCATTTCTAAAAACATCTAACTTTACTACAGGACAGGTTTACTCTTCTGTTATTGAGCGCGAACGTGCTGGAGGATATCTTGGACAAACTATTCAAGTTATTCCACATATTGTTGGTGAAATTGTAAATCGTATCAAAGCAGCTGGTGAGGGTCACGATATTTTAGTAGTAGAACTTGGTGGAACAGTGGGTGACATCGAAGGTTTACCGTTTATGGAAGCTATTCGTCAGATGAAGCATGATGATGATGTTGCTGGAACTTTCTTTATCCATGTAACACTTATCCCCTACATTAAAGCAGCAGGTGAGCTAAAATCAAAACCAACACAACACTCAGTTCAAGAGCTTCGTCGTATCGGTATTACACCTCAGATGATTATAGCTCGTTGTGAAAACCCTCTTCCTAAAACATTTAAGAAAAAGTTAGCAATGAGTTGTGATGTAAGCTCTGACAGTGTTATTGAAGCAACAGATGCTGCAAGTATCTATGATGTTCCGATGAGCTTTTTACGTCAAAACATCCTCAAACCTATCGCAAAAGAGCTCGAACTCGGAGAACTCACACCTGATATGGCAGAATGGGATGCTTTAGTGAAAAAAATCGTACAACCACAAGGTCGTGTTGTTATCGGTTTTGTTGGTAAATACTTAGCACTCAAAGAGTCGTATAAATCCCTTACAGAAGCACTTATTCACGCAGGAGCACATCTTGACAGTCGTGTAGAGATTTGCTGGGTTGATTCTGAAGAGATTGAAGACAGAGGTGCAGAGGAACTACTTCGTGACTGTGATGGTATTTTGGTTGCTGGTGGTTTTGGAAGCCGTGGTGTAGAAGGTAAGATTCAAGCTATTCAATATGCTCGCCAAAATAAGGTACCTTACCTTGGTATCTGTCTTGGGATGCAACTTACTTTAGTGGAATATGCTCGTAATGTTTTAGGATTAGAGGGTGCAAACTCTGTAGAGTTTGATGAAAACACGCCACACCCTATGATTTACCTAATAGACAACTTTTTAGACCAAAGCGGTGGTATGCAACTCCGTACTCACCAATCTCCAATGGGTGGAACACTTCGCCTTGGGGAGTATCCGTGTGATACAAAAGAGGGTTCACTCATTCGTAAAGCTTACAACGGTCAAAAGACGATTTATGAACGTCATCGCCACCGTTATGAAGCAAACCCTGCATATAGAGAACAACTTGAAAAGGCTGGTATGATTGTTACAGGTGAGAGTAATGGACTGATAGAGACTGTTGAGATTGAAGGACATCCTTGGTTTTTAGGGGTTCAGTTTCACCCTGAATTTACATCACGTCTTCAAACACCAAATCCATCTATACTTGCTTTTGTTCAGGCGAGTATAGATGCTGAGTAATCTTCCGCTTTTAAATAAACAAGCACTATATAACCTCTTAGCACAGCGCTTTGAGGATGGAGAGAAAAAACTCTCCCACATTCCTTCTCCTACACTTTTACACAATGGTACAAAAGCAGCCAAACGGATTGCGAAAGCCATTCAAAACAATGAAAAAATCACCCTTGTAGGTGATTATGATGTTGATGGAATTAGTTCTACTGCCATTATGGTTGACTTTTTTCGACAAATCCCCTACTCACTTGAAACTGTTATTCCAAATAGATTCCACGATGGCTATGGGGTAAGTCCTACTATTTTAGAACGTGTCGATGCAGATGTTATCATTACAGTTGACAATGGTATCACAGCTGTTGAAGCAGCACAAATCTGTAAAGAAAGGGGGATAGACCTTATCATCACAGATCACCATACACCCTCTCTCAATCTTCCAGATGCTTATGCGATTGTAGATCCCAAACTTCCAGAGTGCCAATACCCTTTTAAAGAGATTTGTGGAGCACAGGTCGCATGGCTTGTTTTAGCACTTCTTAAGCAGGAGCTGGCTTTAAAAATTGAGATGAAACAGTTTTTGGATATTTTAGCTATAGCCATCATTGCAGATGTTATGCCTTTGGTTCATATCAACAGGGCTATGGTGAAAGAGGGGCTTAAACTTCTACAACGCAACAACAGACCCTCCTCCATTATCATTCGCGATTTTTTAAATAAGAGCTCCATCTCAAGCGAAGATATCGCTTTTCAGATAGCTCCTCGCCTTAATTCCGCTGGACGCCTAGAAGATGCAAGTATAGCTTTGGAGTTCTTTACAGCAAAAGATACCCATAGAGCCTTTAAACAGTTTGAAATACTCACTCAACTTAATGAACTCAGAAAAGAGACAGAAGCACAAACTACACAAGAAGCTATGATGCAGGTGGATGAAAATGACAAAGTGATAGTAGTAGCAGGAGAGGGGTGGCATGAGGGCGTTGTGGGTATTGTAGCTTCACGCATTGTTGATAGATACTCCAGACCAGCCATTGTACTAAGTATCAATGAAGAACACGCAAAAGGGAGTGCTAGAAGTATTGGTGAAGTAGATATTTATAAACTCATCAAAGTAAATGAGCACTATCTCGATAAATTTGGTGGTCACAAGATGGCAGCAGGACTTTCCCTTACAACACGCAACATAGAGCCTTTTAAAAAAGCACTCAACAAAAGTGCACAATCTATTCCAGAAGAAGACTTTATACCAAAAGAGAAACTTAGTGGTATTTTAGAGAGTGATGAGATAGATATGGAACTCTTAGAGCTTTTAGAGCAGTTTGAACCCTATGGTGAAGCCAATCACCGTCCACTCTTTTTATTTGAAGAAGCAGAAGTGGTAAGCATTAAACTTCTTGGTACAGACAAGGCACATTCTAAAATAGAGATACGACAATATCCACATCAAAGAAAAACTCTTGAGCTTATAGCCTTTAAAACTGTTTTTGAGATGCCTCAGGACAAAAAAATAACTTGTAGCTATTCCATCGCCAAAAATGAGTTTAACGGCCGTATTTCATTGCAATTGCTCATTAACAAAATCTACAGGTAAATAAAATGAACTATATGGAGTGTTTGGAGAGTCGATTAGAAATTCATAAACTCTTTAAACGTGATGATACTCATATAGTTGTCGTTTACAAATACAAACAAATAAGTCTCTACAACACCCTTTCATGTAAACGTATCGCCTCGTATCATACTGAGCTTTTAAATACAAAAACAACAGCTGTTGCTTTTGATGCACACTGTAACAATTTGGCTATCGCCAATGGCAATGTTATTTATCTTTTTCATCTTAACACGCAAGAGATTATCCAAACAATTCCAACTTTTGATGAAGAGGTTATGCAGCTTCATTTTTTAGAAAACTCTCCTTATATTGTAGCTGGAACACGCAACGGCAGAGTGGTTTTATACACAAAAGAGGGGAAAGCTGCTCTTGGACGTATCTGCTCTTTTCCACTTGTTGAAAAAAAAGAACTGCTGCATGCCAAAAACTATGTTAGCGTACTGACCTCCTACAAAAACTATCTTGCATGCAGCGGTTATGGCGGTGATATTATCATCATAAAGCCCAATTCACTGACCCACAAGCATATTATCCACAACTCCCTTATACAAACAACCGCTATAAAGTTTCTTAACCATCACACTCTTTTATATGGCAATGCCAAAGGGGAGCTATACCATTACGACATCTATACACAAACAAAAAAGATGATTAGCACACCTTTTGTAGGTATAGATTTTATTGAGATTGTTGGTGATGGTGCTTATGCGATTGTTGGAACACGCAACGCACACACACTGATGCTTTTTGACATCAATAAAAAAAGCATTGTAAAACATCACTATATCAGTTGTGAAACATATATTCAAAACATTATGCTTTTTGGTACAAAACTTTTCATACAACTTGCCAAACATACACTGCTTGTCTATGAGCTTGACAATACAGAAAAACTGCAAGATTATGTAACAGCCAACAAGCTCGCCCTTGCCTATGCACTTGTCGATGAAAATCCTCTTTTACGTCACACTAAAGCCTATGAGATGCTTGAAGAAAAATATACACAGCTCTACCAACACGCAGTAGATGAGCTTATCCATGCAAATAAAAAAGGGCTCAAAAAGCTTCTAAGCATCTTTGAAACATCACAACAATACAAAGAGGAGCTTGTATCACTTCAAAAAGCTTTTGAAAACTATCCAAAACTTAAAATGCTTTATAGGGAAAAAAAGTATGCTATAGCACTTTCTCTTATAGATAAATACCCTCAACTAAGCCATACACCAGAAGCTAAAAAGCTTGAACAACGTTTTAAAGAGGATTTTGCTTTTGCACAAAAACAGATTCTTTTAGCAAAACTGGAAATTGCACAGGAGGTTCTTGGTAACTATCTTATTGTCCCTTCAAAAAAAGAGATATGTTCACTCCTTTTACGCAACAACAAAGCTTTTATCACTTTCTTGCAGGCACTTCACAACAAAGAGTATAAAACAGTTTTTGAACTCTCACAAAAGTATGAAGTATTTACAACCATTTCAAGCTTTTTGGAACTACAAAAAGAGATAGATGAGCAACTACAATCTCTTTACCGAGATATTGAATCTATGAGAGTTGACGTTATTAAAAAAAAGATACAAAAGCTCCAGCATATTCCAACCATAGCACCCCAAATCAAAACAGTTTTTCAAACACTTATAGCACTTGAGAAACTAATGAAAAACTATGAAAAAAAGAATGATGTTGCGTGTTATGAAGCACTCGATACAACACCTCTTTTAAGTAACACGCAACTCTCAATTCTTTTAGAAAAACATTGGAGCAAAATCATACACCAATGTGAACACTATGCACTTAAAGGGGATATAAAAGGGGTAAAAGAGACTCTTAAAGAGCTTATACATATCAAAACACGAACAGAGAGTATAGGCAATCTATTACGCCTTTCGTTTCAAACAAAAATAAAACAACTTTTGGCAAAAAGACTACTTTACAAAGCAGAACTTCTTATCTACTCCTATATCGACATATTTGGACTTGACACGCAACTCCAACACATCATAACTCAATATGAAAAACTCTCATCAAAAAACCTTGCTATCACTATGGGTGAGGTTTTTCACATTTCAAGAGAGAGTTGGCGCCATTCAAGCATCATGAACTCTTAGATATACCCATAATTGTTATAAGCTCTTCAACAGTTTGAGTAAATGTAACCTTATACATAGCACCTTGTGATATAAAACGTATCATTTGCTCTTTTTTCTCTATAGCTTCATCGAGTTCTGCATCACTCCCTTGTACATAAGCTCCAATTCTAATTAGTGTTTCATTCTCTTTTAAAAGGGTATAGAGCCGACGGAACTTCATTACTGCTCTAAAATGCTCTTGAGAGATGATATCGTTCATAACACGCGATGCTGAGTTTAAAATATGTATGGGAGGATAGATACCAAAGTCTGTCATCTCTCGAGAAAGTACTATATGCCCATCCAAAATAGAGCGTGATTGATCAGCAATAGGGTCACTCATATCATCACCCTCAATAAGCACTGTAAAAAAAGCGGTAATGCTCCCTTTATTCTCCTCTTTTCCCGCACGCTCCATCAGTTGTGGCAAAAGGGTGAGAGAGGAGGGTGGATACCCTTTAGAGGTTGGAGGCTCACCAAGAGCAAGTCCTATCTCACGCTGTGCCATTGCAAAACGGGTAACGGAATCCATAATAAAAAGCACATCTTGATTTTTGTCTTTAAAATACTCAGCCACACTCATTGCAGCAAAAGCACCATATTTACGCATAAGAGGGGAATCATCAGAGGTTGCAACTATTATGACAGTATTGGTCAAATCACCACCAAGATTTTTTTCTATAAACTCAGGAACCTCACGCCCACGCTCACCAATGAGAGCTACAACTTTTATGGGAGCATCAGCACCACGGACTATCATCCCCATAAGTGTGGACTTACCAACACCACTTCCTGCAAAAATACCAAGTTTTTGTCCTTTACCACACGTTAAAAGCCCATCAATACTCTTCACACCAACAGAAAACACTTCATCAATCATTCCGCGTTTCATTGCGGCAATGGGTTGTTTGATGATAGGGGAGAGCTGCGTGTTATGAATATTTCCTTTGCCATCAATAGGGCGCATAAAAGGATCAACCACACGCCCTAAAAGCTCTTCACCTATGGGGATATTTAATCCCGTAGAATCCAGATAAACCTTATCACCTGATCGAAACCCCTCAACAAAAGAAAAAGGGGTGATAAAAAAAGTATCTCCATCTATCTCTGTAACCATTCCCACAGTTTCTTGAGCTGTTTCATCGGAAACAATTTTGACCATATCAGAGATACTTACTCTCAGCCCTGTAGCAGTAATAACAGTAGCATTGATCTTGACAACCTCGCCAAAAGCAACTGAATAGTTTTTAGAAGCGAGTTTATCTTTGAGTGAAGAGAGTGGCATTATTTAGTAACGTGTTCCCGTTGGGGAGTTTATAAGTGAAAAAAATTCACTGCGAGTCTTTTCATCTTTTTTAAACAAACCACGCAGGGCAGAGGAGGTTGTTGTAGAGTTTATCTTCTCAACACCACGCATCTCCATACACATATGACGAGCCTGAATCACAACCGCCACCCCTTTTGGAACGATAGTATCCATAATGGCATCAGCTATCTGTTCGGTAAGCTGTTCTTGAATCTGCATACGACGCGCAAAAACATTCACAACTCGTGGTATTTTAGAAAGCCCTACAACTTTTCCATCTGGGATGTAAGCAACATGCACACGCCCGATAATAGGCAAAAGATGGTGTTCACAAGTGGAGTAAAACTCTATATCTTTTACCAAAACCATCTCATCATTACTTGTACTAAAGAGGGCTTTTTCTAAAATAGCTTTAGGATCCTCTTTATAACCACCGTAGATAAACTCGTATGACTTTCTCACACGCTTAGGAGTATCAAGCAAACCCTCACGCTCTGGGTCTTCTCCGACATGCAACATCATCGTTTTTACGGCATTTTCAAATTCTGTATCTTTATCTTGTGGCAAAGTATCCCTTTGTATAAAATATAAAAGAATTATACACTATCTATGATAAACTTTTGTGTGTTTATTACTCTCGTTCCCAAGCTGAAACTTGGGAAGTAGTTGAAAAAATATTTTAGTGGATAAAAATATGTGGCACGATAAGTGGATATTTTTTCATCTTGCGATAGATATGTTTTCTGACCACTTGGCGCAAGTCACCCTCTAGGGTTTTAGGGTTACCGATAAGTCCTGGTTTCATATTTATAAGGAAGTTTTCTATGATATCTTCTATCTCTTTTGCAAATGCTTTATCACGTTTATCTGCAATGATTCCAAATGTTGTTACTTTCGGTTTAGAGAGCATTGTAGCATTTTGTTCACTTACCTCTGCAACAATCATCACAATACCGTCATTTGCAAGTTTTTGACGATCTAAGATAATATCATCTTCGATCTCATGGTTGTTTTGGTTGTCGATGTAGGTTTTACCCGTTTTAACAGTTTTTACTTTTCTCATATACTTTGGAGAAATCTCTATCTGTTCGCCATCTGTCATTAGTAAAATATTGCGCTCTGGAACACCACACAATATACCTGTCTCTTTATGCTTCACAACATGGTTATACTCACCATGAACAGGTAAAAAGAACTTAGGATTAACCAAACGAAGCATAAGTTTTTGCTCTTCGATAGAAGCATGACCAGATACATGAATATCTTTATCCATTGCTACTTTTGCACCACATTTTTGTAAATGATTGAGCATTTGAGAGATACTTCCTTCATTACCAGGGATAGCACGGGAAGAAAGAACTATCAAATCATTTGGTTTTATTTTAATATGTCTATGCTCACCGATACTCATTCTAAAGAGTGCAGAGTTTGCTTCCCCTTGGCTTCCTGTTGTAACGATAAGAACCTCTTTATCGTTCAAACTTGCCACTTCATCAGCATCCACAAAAATATTTTTTGGAAAACGGACATAGTCATACTGCATAGCTATCTCAATATTTCTCTCCATAGAACGTCCGATAACACATACCTTACGACCATATTTTATACCATACTGAATAGCCTGATAAACACGGTGGATGTTTGAGCTAAATGTTGAAAGAATTACACGCCCTTCAGCTTTGTAAAACACTCTGTCCAATGCTGGACCAACACTAAGTTCTGATGGAGTAGGGTTAGGGTTATGTGAATTTGTTGAATCACTCAATAAACATAAAACTCCTTTATCTCCATAATATGCCAAACGATGCAAGTCAGCTGGATAACCATCTACTGGAGTATGATCAATTTTAAAGTCACCCGTATGAATAACTGTTCCAGCTTCTGTTGTAATGGCAATCGATGAAGAATCTAAAATAGAGTGTGTCATATGCATCCACTCAATCTCAAAATCGTTACCTATCTTATAAATTTTACGTTTTTCTACTGGATTAAAATATTTTCTAAACTCTTTTAAATGGTGCTCATCAAATTTACCTCCTATCATTGCAAGTGGAAGTGGTGTCCCATAGATTGGAAACTGCATCTCTTTAAAAAGATACGGTACTGCACCGATATGGTCTTCATGCGCGTGGGTAATGATAATACCTACAATTTTTTTACGAATCTCACGAATATAGGAAAAATCAGGGATTAAAATATCAACACCATGCATCTCTTCATCTGGAAAACTCATTCCAACATCGACTAAGATAGCCTCATTTTCTGTTTCAAAAACAGCAATATTGCCACCAATTTCACCAAGACCACCAAGTGGTGTAATACGGATTTTTGCTTTTGAATTCAAATCAAGTTTATAATGGGGATTTAAACGCTGTTTATGCCCCTCTTGATTTTTTGTTACGAAAGATTTTAAATTTTCATCAGTTGGTGCAGCTTGTCTTTTGTAGCGATTGCGATTTTTATTGCGATTACTGTTTGGCTTTTGATTATTATTTAACTTTTCACCATTACCTTTGTTCTGATTATTATTTGGTCTGCGGTTATTGTTTCTTCTGTTGTTATTTGGTTTGCGGTCCGTTTGAGGTTTACTTTGTACCTCTTGTTTCTCTTCTGCCATCCAAACTCCTTGTTAATGTATAGAGTTGGTGATAGTCTTGAGTGCTCACTTGATGAGGACGAATCGTTAATGTAAGTCCAAGCTCTTTAAAAGCTTCCTGAAGTAAAGGCTTCTCATACTTAGAAGAGAGATTCTTCATGAGAGTTTTTCGAGGCTGTGTAAATGCAACTCTTAACATCTCTTCAAACTCTGTATCACTTCTATCTCTACTCTTTTGTATGAGAAAAACAGCAGAATCAACTTTGGGCTGTGGATCAAAAGCAGTTGGAGGAACCTTGGTTATTAACCTTGCATCGCCTACACTTTGGGTAATAATACCCAAAGAACCAAACACTTTTTCACCATCTGTTGCACAAAATTTCTCTGCTACTTCAAGCTGTACCATTACAAGTATATTTTTACACATCGGATCTGCGAGTGCTTTGAGTATAATGTTCGTAGCTATATAGTATGGCAAATTAGCCACCAAGTCATACGGCTCATCTATCAAAGTGCTCTTCCAAGCTTGCAACACATCTCCACAATGTAACTGGAGTCGCTTGGTATCAATCTCTTTTTTAAATGTACTTTGTAACAGTTTACATAAATCGGTATCTACCTCAAAAGCTTCTACACTTTTGACATCAACTAAAAACTTAGTTAAATCACCTAAGCCAGGCCCAATCTCAACAATTTTATGACTGTTTTTGGGCATCGCTTCGACGATTTTTCTTAAAACGGACTCATCTTGTAAAAAATTTTGTCCAAATTTTTTCTTTGCTACAACGCTTTGCTTATTCATGGAATGAGTTTACACTATCTTTGCTTATAAAGAGGTAAGAGTATGATATTTGACACAATGTTTCACGTGAAACACTCTAGCTCATATTAAGTCTAAAATTGTATAATTACACTATATTATAAAAGATAGAGAAACATATGAAAAACTATTTTGCAAAACGAATCATTCCATGTTTGGATGTAAAAGATGGACGCGTAGTTAAAGGTGTTAACTTTGTAGGGCTTAAAGATGCAGGTGATCCTGTAGAGGTAGCCAAACGTTACAATGAAGAGGGTGCTGATGAGATCACCTTTTTAGATATTACAGCCTCTTCAGACAACCGTGATACCATTGTTGATATTGTTGCTGAAGTTGCACGGGAGATTTTTATACCACTCACCGTTGGTGGAGGGATTCGCAAACTTGAAGATATCTACAAACTTTTAAATGTTGGTTGTGATAAAGTAAGTGTAAACTCAGCTGCCATCAAACGCCCAGAACTTATAGATGAGGGTGCAAAAAGATTTGGTTCACAATGTATAGTCACTGCCATTGATGTAAAAAAAACAGGAGATAGATACAATGTTTATCTTAATGGTGGAAGAGTTGATACTGGCATAGATGCAGTTGAATGGGCAAAAGAGGTTGTAGATCGAGGAAGTGGAGAGATACTTTTAACCTCTATGGATGCCGACGGCACAAAAGCTGGATTTGAACTTAATATCACAGAACAGATATCAAGTGTTGTTAATGTTCCAGTGATTGCCAGTGGAGGAGCAGGAACGATGGAACATATAAAAGAAGCTTTTGAACATGGTGCAGATGCAGCACTTGCTGCAAGTATCTTTCACTATAAAGAGATTGATATTATGGATTTAAAACATTATTTACACGACAACAACATCCCTGTGAGACTCTAAGTATGATTATATGTGCTGGAAACAATGAAAACTTTTCCTTTGCAACACCTATGGGAGTAGGCTTAATAGAGACTGCTATGAATCTTACCCGTTTGTGTTT
>JAMOSN010000009.1 GCA_027068455.1 Sulfurimonas sp. | reverse complement strand
TCAAGTGCTACGGGACAAGTCGATTTTCCAAAACCTGGTAAATCTACATAGATATGTCGAAAACCTTTCATGTAAGGGGAAAAAGATTTTTTCATCAACTCTTTGTTACTTCCCCATCCATGCAAAATGATAATATCTACTTGCTCTTTTGGATGCATAATTTCATAGCTTATATCGAAAGTATGCCCCTTATACTGAATCGACTTTAATGCCATTACTTCCCTTTGGCACTTGAGATGGAATGGATATATTCATAGTTGGTAGTTATTCTTTTCTTATGAGGTAAAGCAAGACTCAACTCTTCTATGGCAGCTGCAAAATCTTCAAAAAGGTAGTTTGCCATAGAACCTGGAATAGGGTTAATCTCATTTAAAAGAACCTCATCACGATGCACAAAAAAATCACAACGGATCAAAGCCCCTTCGAACATATTGTTATACACTTTTGTAAAACTGCTTTGTAATCTCTTCTCAAGCGCATCTTCAATATCTGCTTTTAAAACCTGTTCGCTGCGTGAAAAATCCATATATTTTTTTTCAAAATCCAAAAACTCCTCTTTATGAGGCTCTTCTACTATTGAAAAACAGATTTTACCTTCGCGGTTTTTATACCCTGCAAGATTATACTCTTTGACACCTTCTAAAAAAGGTTCAACAACAACCACATCATCAAACTCAAAAGCAACATCAAGGGCATAGTCAAGTTCACTCTCATCTTTTACAATACTCACCCCGATAGAGCTGCCCAAAGAAGCTGGCTTTATAATGATAGGATATGGTGTTTGGATATTTGCGTGTTCATTTTTAAACAACATTTCATAAGGCACAGTTTTTACACCTATAGCCTCTGCATAGTACTTCGTGTAACGTTTATCAAACGAAAAAACACTCGCTTCTACACGAGGTCCTATATATTTGATAGAGTAAAAATCCAAAAGTGCTGCTATGGTACCATCTTCACCATCACCACCATGAACAAGATTTAAAACAGTATTTTTATACTCTGTTTTTGAAAACATGGTTTTTTGAAAAAAGCCGCCATGTGTAAGCTGTAGCTGTGGCATCTTTTTATACTCACCCTTACTAAAAGTACTAGCTTTCATCTGCGTTGTATCTATAAGATAAAACTGATGATTAGTATCGCAAAAAATAAATTCTAAAGTAAAAGTTGATAATTTCTCTTTTAAAGTGATAGCACTTACAATGCTTATCTCATGTTCAAAACTTGCACCGCCAAATAAAATAGTTAGTTTCAATATATTGTTCCTTACGTTTACATACAAAATGGGCGCTATTATACCATTTTAAGCTTTTAAATAGTTTGCAAAAGCTTGAGTGCACCCTTAACGAGAGAAGCAGTATCTTCACCCTCGCATGCAGAGAGTGCTTTGGATATTTTATCTTTTTTAAATCCTAATGCCTCTAGTGCTTCACTCGCTTCATTAAATGCCAACGAAGCCGATGGAGTATCACCACTTGTAAGTATCTCTGCATCAAAACCGTTGAGTTCCACTAAAATACGCCCTGCACTTTTTGGTCCAATTCCTGGTACTTTTTGAACCGCTTTGAGATCTTTGTTGCTGATAGCTGTAGCAAACTGAGCAGGAGTATAGGTGGAACATATTGCCATGGCAACCTTGGGTCCTACTCCATTTATTTTTATCAGTCTTTGAAAAAGCTTTTTCTCACTGATATCCAAAAAACCAAACAATAACTGAGCATCCTCACGAATCACATGATGAATATAGAGCGATACATCAGCTTTTGGCAAAGCCGAAAAAGTGTGTAATGAGATAAATACCTCATAAATAACACCATGAACATCAAGATGCACACAAGATGGCTCTTTATGTACTATTTTACCTTTTAATCCAACTATCAAATCTATCCTTTATTTTTTTACTGGTCGAATTGCGTATTCATCTTCATCCACTTCAACAACCGCAAAAATCTTATCTTGAGAACCTTCTGCTGGTTTATATACCAACTCCATTGGTGGGTCAATCAATCTAAATTTAATCTCATTGTATCCTATCCATCTATCACGGTTAATAATACGAGCATCAAAAATATCCTTCTGCAAAGCACCCTTTTGTTTGCTCAAAAGATTAAGCTCATCATTTTTCATTTCATAATCTTGTTCCAATGATTTCAAATGCTCTTGCATCTCTTGAAACTGCTTAAATTGTTTTACAAAAGATGCTGGTAATTTAATACCATTCTTTTTGTAACGCATAAGACGTTTTTTAAGATCAAGAAAAGATTGCATACCATCTTTAATCATCATCCTATACTCTTGTATCTCTTTTTTTAACTCACGTAACTGACTTTCGATATCTTTTATTTTTTTTTCGTTTTTCTTAAGCGTTTCACCATTTTGTTCTTGAAGCAAAGGATCTATAATGAAAATATTTTCACTTCCCTGCATCTTTTTTATCTCTATAAGTCTTGATGCTGTAGCTTTAACATGAGAAGCACAAATCTCTAAATCAATCTCCTGTGCTTTTATATCTCCGCCTATGGCTTGTTTAATCTCTACTGTATCAGCAAAAACTTTTCCATGTTCAAGTCTTGTTATATGAACATTTTTCCCTTTTGCATACCCTTTATGGACATTGATATCCAACTCATCTGCTTCTACATAGGCAGTTTTATGAGTTTGCCCCCCTATTTGAGCTTTATTGGCTATAACTTTTGCATTAGAACCCACATTACCATCAACTTCTATGGTGCTTACCTCAACAACCATACCAGTACCAACAGCATCTTTTATGGCATTGGACTCTTTTACATTCATATTGACATCAGAGTCAAGCCCTGTTTTTATAGAACCTGTTGTTTTAAAACTCACCTCACTGACATCTACCTCTTTTTTGATAATATAGGTGTTGTTTTCAAATGCTATATATCCATTCTCTTTAGCTATATACTGTATAGCATCAGGAGTATCGACCACTTTGATATTATCACTTACATTAAATGTTGGTTCATTTGAGATTTTTGGTTCTTCAGGTTGTAAAAACTCCCCTCGACAATTACGTCCAGGTTTACCCTCTTTTGGTTTGATATACTCTATGAGCAGTTCACCCTCTTTGACACTTTGGATATAACCACGAGATGCATAATCAACTCTGGAGTGTTCATCAAGCTGCTCTTTTTTTTCATAGTGCAGTATAAGCGCATCATGCGTGGTTGCTGTTGGTTCATACCCTTGTGCGATTAAAAAAGTCTCAGATTTTGAAAACTCAAGACTACCTGCTACTTTAAGTCGTGCAGAAATCTTTGAGATCACTTCAGGAACCATCTCATCAAAGATATGTATCAAAATCCCTGCTCGAACCTTACGTTTTTTAAGCATCTCTTCAAACTCTATCTCAAATCTTGGAAAATAATCCACTTTCGCACCACTATTGATACTCAAATAAACCTTACACTTGGTAGCATTGGCACCAACTGATGTAGAAAAATTTATACAAGCTTCATTTTGATAGTGATCTTTAGAATAAATTTCAATCTCATAAGTTTGTTTAATCTCAAATTCTGGGGTTAAAAGTTGTGATTCATCTACAGTATGGAGCGCTTCATTATCAATCTCTTCCCATTCACCCTCTTTCTCCTTGGAGTTCATTCGAGTATAACTCTGCACTCCTAAAATAGTAAAATCTAAAAGTTCTGGCTTTATATCGTAAGATTTGGCAAATTTAAAGAGTTCTTTAGCAACATTTTGTGTTCGTACAACAGTGGGACGAACCTTTTTTATCATAGTCGTTTTTTTCTTATTTGAACCAAAGAATGCCATTATTTTTCCATAACTTAAAAATTTTTTCTATATTGTGTGGCTATTTTAACCTAAGATTTGTTAAAATTTTGTAAAACTTATACTTCCCAACTAAAAGAGCTCTATGTTTAAAGCGATATTCACCAACAGTTTTGGTATTTTATTTTCCCGTATTTTAGGTTTTATCCGTGATTTACTCACCGCTTCCATTTTAGGAGCAAATATCTACAGCGATATCTTTTTCATAGCATTTAAACTTCCCAACCTTTTTCGCCGTATCTTTGCTGAAGGGGCATTCTCTCAAGTTTTTATCCCCGCTTTTGCCAGAACACGCCATAAAGCAGTCTTTAGTATTCATATCTTTTTTAGCTTTGTTTCTATCATTTTACTTATGACACTCTTGGTCAATATAATTCCAGAACTTTTTACCAAAATGATAGCAACTGGATTTGATGCCAACACCATTAACCTTGCAGCACCTTATGTTGCCATAAACTTTTGGTATTTGCCCCTTATTTTCAGTGTCACATTTTTAAGTACAATGTTACAGTACAAACACCATTTTGCCACTTCGGCATTCTCCACAGCACTGCTAAATCTCTCTTTAATTAGCGCATTACTTCTTTCTAAAGGCAACACGCAAGAGAGCATTGTTATGTATCTAAGTATTGGTGTAGTGATTGGTGGAATTTTACAGCTTGCTATCCACCTTTTTACCATCTACAAACTGGGACTGTGTAAACTCTTAGTGGGTGGGTTCAAACATTTTAGAGAAAAATCACCATCTATCAAAACAGATACAAAAAAGTTTCGCAACAACTTTTTCCCTGCTGTTTGGGGGAACTCTACAGCACAGGTGAGTGCCTTTTTAGATACCTTTTTAGCCTCTTTTTTAGTTACAGGAAGTATCTCATATCTTTACTATGCCAACCGTATCTTTCAGCTTCCCTTAGCTTTGTTTGCCATTGCCACCTCTGTAGCTTTATTTCCCCGTGTTGCGCGCTACTTAAAAAACAACGATGAAACAAAAGCCCTTTTAAACCTCCAAAAAGCTTTTTGGTTTTTGGCATTTATCTTGACACTCAGCACTCTTGGTGGCATTGTCTTGGCTAAAGAGATTGTATGGCTTTTGTTTGAACGTGGTGCTTTTAACACGCAAGACAGTGCAAATACTGCTTTGGTTTTACAGATGTATCTTATAGGGCTTCTCCCTTTTGGAATACAAAAGCTTTTTGTTTTATGGCTCTATGCCAAAGAGATGCAAACCAAAGCAGCCAAAATTGCTACTCTTTCCTTAGCAGTTTATATCACGTTTGCACTCTTGTTTATTAAACCTTTTGGAGTAGCTGGACTAGCCCTTGCCTCTACTCTTGGTGGATTTGTAAGTTTTATCTTTACCATTAAAAGTTTTGGAACTTCCACCTTTATTGGTTTTTTACGCTCCTATAACAGCATCTATCTCCTTGTCGGCAGTGGTGTTTTTACCTTTTTACTGCTTCTTATCAAGCCCTATTTAGATGCATTTATGGTATAATCCGCACAATTTTAAGGAAGATTATTTTATGTATATTTACGATTCGGTTAAAAAAGAAAAAAGAGAATTTATCCCCCTAGAAGCAAACAAAGCTTCGTTATATGTGTGTGGACCAACAGTGTATGATGATGCCCATCTGGGTCATGCAAAATCGGCGTTGGTATTTGACCTGCTTACCCGTGTACTGCGTGCTTATGGGTATGATGTTACCTACGCTCGCAATATCACCGACATAGATGACAAGATTATCAAAAAAGCCAAAGAGCAGAACAAAACCATTAAAGAGATTACAGATTTTTATACAGAAGCATTTCACAAAGAGATGAGTTCTATCGGTGTAGAGCGTCCAGACATAGAACCAAAAGCAACAGAATCGATAGATGCAATGATTGAGCTGATTCAAAAGCTCCTTGATAACAATCATGCCTATACAACACCAGATGGAGATGTCTATTTCGACACGCAAAGTGATAGTGAGTATTTAACTCTTTCTCATCGTATTCAAGATGAAGATGAAAGACAAGAGAGAGTTGAGAGTTCAGGTTACAAAAAAAATCAAGCCGATTTTGCCCTGTGGAAAAGTGTTCATGATGATTCTATAAGCTACGATTCCCCTTTTGGCAAAGGGCGTCCAGGGTGGCACTTGGAATGCAGTGCTATGATAGAAAAACACCTTGCAAAACCCAACACGCAGTATGCAGTCGATATCCACGGAGGTGGAGCAGACCTGCTCTTTCCACACCATGAAAATGAAGCGGCACAAACACGCTGTGCAACAAATCATGCTTTGGCAAACTACTGGATGCACAACGGATTTGTCACTATCGACGGGGAAAAGATGAGTAAATCTTTAGGTAACAGTTTTTTTCTTAAAGATGCCCTTAGAGAGTATGATGGAGAGGTGTTGCGTTTTTACCTTTTAAGTACCCATTATAGAAGTAACTTTAACTTCAACACGCAAGACCTAGAGAGTGCAAAAAAACGGCTTGATAAAATCTATCGTTTGAAAAAACGCCTCTTTGGGCTCACTCATAACGAAGAAAGAACTCCTTTTCAAAAGAAACTTTTAGAGGCTTTAGGCGATGACTTAAACATCTCAGCAGCTTTGGCACTTATCGACGAGATGGTAACACATGCCAACGAAACACTCGATACTGCTGGAAAACACAAAGTGCTTAAACGTGAAACTCTAGCAAATTTGGCATACATAGAAAAAGTGCTTGGTTTTGGAGTAAAAAACCCGTATGAGTATTTTCAATTTGGTGTGGATGAGGCAACAAAAGCAAAAATCAACACCCTTATAGCAACACGCAACGAGGCAAAAAAAGCAAAAGATTTTGAGCGCTCAGATGCACTGCGTGATGAGATTTTGGCTCTTGGTGTACAGATTATGGATACACCGCAGGGTACATTTTGGGAGAAAGTTTAGTGCTTAGTGTTGCTGATATTCAAGATATTTTAGAAAAAAACTACCAACACGCAACGTCTGAATTTAAACGCCTTTTCCATGGTCGTGGAGGTTTGTATGAGGGGTATAAGCACCTCACTGTTGACCATATAAACCCTGAAATATTAAATATTGCTCTCTATTTTCAAGAAAAAAATGAGGATGAACTCTTAGCGATGCTCAGTCACTTTGCAACAACACAGGGTTATGCAACACTTATAGTACAACGACGCTACCAAAAAGGTACACCAAGTGAAGTTCTTTTTGGGGAGATTCCAGAAGATTTGTATATTTTAGAAAATGGGATGAAGCTTAAACTCAACCTCCTTTCCAACCAAAACACCTACTACTTTCCTGATATGAAAAACGGTCGCACTTTTGTACGTGAAATGGCAAAAGAGAAACATGTACTTAACCTCTTTAGCTACACCTGTGCATTTAGTGTAGCAGCCAAATTTGGAGGAGCTTCAAGTGTTGTAAATATAGACATGAGCAAAGGAGCTCTTAAAATTGGTATGGCAAACCACTCTTTAAACAAGCTTGAACCCAAAGGGGTAAGCTTTTTACCCTACAATATTTTAAAATCTTTTTCCAACATTAAACGCAAAGGACCTTATGATCTCATCATCATCGATCCACCAAGTTTTCAGCGTGGAAGTTTTGAAGCAACCAAAGATTATGAAAAGATTATCAAAAAACTCCCACAGATAGCTTCTCAAAACTGTATCCTTCTTGCGTGTTTAAACTCCCCTGATTTGGAAAGCTTTTTTTTAATAGAGATGATTGAAAAGTGGGCTCCTAGTTTTGTGTATGAAAAACGACTTGAAAATCTTCCAGAGTTTGCAAGTGAAAATGAAGAAAAATCTCTCAAAAATTTAGTTTTTAAAAGAGTTTTAGACTAAACTTTAATCATAAAACTATATAATAGATTATGAAAAAATATTATGATGTAAAAAAACATTATGAGCTAATGACTTTCCTGGCATCAGACTCGTATGCTTCTTCAAATGCACTTTTGATAAATATCAGTATCGTAGCATTTGTATTTTGGGATACGAGTTCTCATATATTACTTACATTATGGCTGGGAGCACTTGTAAGTATCATTACCGTAAGAACTCTCCTTGCAAAAAAGTTTTTACAGAAAAAGCTCACCCTTGCTATTGATAAAATTGAGCAATATTTTAAAATACTCACGCTCTCCTCTGCTGTTATCCTTATCTGTGGGATTGTTTCTCTTTTTCCAAATACATCACCTTACCATCAAGCATTTTTAACTATGGTTGTTGCAGGATTATCAGCAGGTGCTGTTATGAGTCTTTCTTACTATAAAGACCTGATAAGGAATTATTTACTCATTTTACTTGTTCCATTTATACTGACAACCTATTTTTATCTTCATGAGATGCATCTTCCATTATCTTTTTTAATTTTACTGTTTTTAGTTATGCTTATTATTTTTGCTAAAAAATATAATACAAATATCATGAATAATTTACATACAAAATATATCGTGCTTCAAACACAAAAAGAGTTACAAAACTCTGAAAAGAATTTCTCATCTATATTTCAAGAAGTTCCCATAGGTGTCTTAACTTATAATGAAGATCTTCAAATTGTCCAAGCAAACAAAGCATTTGCAAAACTCTTGCATGCACCAATGAACAAACTTCTTCAGCTCAATATGAAAAAGCTTAAAGACCAATCTGTCCGACCCTCTTTAGAAAAAGTTTTTCAAGGAAAAAAAGGCTTTTATGAAGGAGAATATAACACCCATATATCAAATAAAAAAATATTTATACGGATGCATACAGTTCCTATGTATGATACAGATGGTAAAATTGTTTACGGTTTGGGCATTGTTGAAGATATTACAGATTTTGTCAAAGCTCAAGAGGCATTGCGATATCAAGCTTTTTACGACTCCTTAACTGGACTAGCCAACCGTGCAACACTTCATGAACATCTTGAGCGTTTTACAAATAAACTTATCCGTTCACAACAATATGGTGCACTCCTTTTTATAGATCTAGATAATTTTAAAGATATTAATGACTCCCTCGGACATGATATTGGAGATATTGTACTCCAAGTTTTTGCACAAAGAATCAAAGCTGCTTTAAGAAAAGAGGATATTATCTCCCGATTGGGTGGTGATGAGTTTGTTATACTGCTTGCACAAACACACAAGGATATAACTCAAATCAATAAAACAGCACTCAATGTTGCCAATAAAATTCATCAAATCATGAAAGAGCCTATCTCAACACCAACCACAAATCTCCACATTACACTCAGTCTTGGTATCAAAACACTCCAACCTCATGAAACAGATACAACTACTATTTTAAAACACGCAGATATCGCAATGTATCAGTCTAAAAACGCAGGAAAAAACAAAACATCTTTTTATGACGACCAGATTTCTACACTTATCTCTGAGCAATTAACACTGCATAATGAACTCAAACTCGCCCTTGTTGAAAATCAGTTTGAACTCTACTTGCAACCTATTGTCAATGCGCAAACAGATACAATCGTTTCTGCAGAAGCACTGATACGTTGGAACCATCCAACAAAAGGTTTGATTTTCCCTGATCAATTTATAGAATATGCAGAAAAAAATGATCTTATTATCGATATAGGAGCATGGGTTATAAAAAAAGCGTTTGAACTCTATAAAGAACTTCATACAACACTTGACAATATTACTATCAACATAAGCTCAAAACAGTTTGCACAGGAGGATTTTGTTTCTCTTTTACTTGAAAATCTTCATCATTATCATGCAGAGGCATCTTTTATTAAACTTGAATTGACAGAGTCTATTGCTGTTGAAAACTTACAACATGCAATTACAAAAATGCTACTCCTTAAAACAAATGGTTTTCAACTTTCTATGGATGATTTTGGAACAGGATACTCATCACTCTCTTATCTTAAGAATCTTCCCTTTGACTATATTAAAATAGATCAAAGCTTTGTTCGCAATGCTCTTACAAACGAAAATGACAAAAGACTTGTAAAAATTATTACCGATATATCAAAAGAGTTTCATTTTCTTGTTATTGCAGAGGGTGTTGAAACACAAGCACATGTAGATTTTATCAAAGAAAGCGGGTGTGATTTTTATCAAGGATATTTCATCTCAAAACCACTCCCACTTGCAGAGTTTAAAAAGCTTTTAACCTAATTATCTACTCTTATTTGGAAAATCTTTCATCACTTCAGAGATGATTTTTTGAACATACTCTTTTCTCTCTTGAGGAGTCTTTTTATATTTAACTTCCAATGTTCCAACACTACGCCAAACAATTTTATTTGTCTTTGTATCAAGAGCATCGATAACAATAGTACCTTCAGTATATTCGTACGCTGTTGTTGTTGCTACCATTGTACCACCAAAACCATAACGACGGATTCCAACCATTTGATAGTCTGTTTGGATATCAACCTTATCTTTTGCACCATAGTGGTACACAAAGATCAAATCAGCATTGTCACGAGATACCTGTGTATAGCCTTTTGATAGTAAAACATTTTTTAAAGCAGCTGTGATACGATCGTTTAACAATGTATTTTCACCCTCTTTGATATTATGAACAATACTAAAGGTTTTAGCAGTAGAGAACTGATAGTTTTCATCATAATCATTATGTACTTCCAAAGTGGAACACGCAATAAAAAACAAAGAAACAATCACTGAAAGTATATATTTCACAAAAAATCCTTTAACTGCAGTATGTTGCGAGCAAGCCCTCTTTGAGAGCATTATAAGTTTCTTCACCTTTGAGTTTTTTAACAATTTCCAAAGCAAAACACAACGCAGTTGCAGGTCCGCGTGAAGTCATAATATTTGTATCCTCTACAACCATTGCCTTGTCACCCTGATAGCCCTCTTCTCTTATCTGCTCCTCAACAGAAGGATAGCATGTATAGTTCTCTTTTAAAACTCCTGCCTTATTAAGCGCAAACGGTGCAGCACAAATTGCTCCAATTTGCTTCCCTTTTGCATCCATCTCTTTGAGAAGGTTTTGCACATTTTCATCATCTGCAAGTGCATAAGTTCCATCCCATCCACCAGGAAGCACAACCATATCAAGCTCATCAGCACTAAAATCAACCACTTTTGCATCTGCTTTTAGAGTGATACCATTTGCTCCTTGAACCAACATCTCATCATTCAAAGCCGCCACAATAACTTCAACTTCAGCTCGACGAAGTACATCAATAATACTGACAGCTTCAATCTCTTCAAAACCTTTTGCCAATGGAACCAATACTTTACTCATCATAACCCTCCTCTTAGGTTTTATTTATTTATTTTAACAATATTTTCTTAATACCATTGTACAAAAAAATCTCAACTAATCCAATTATTACCTAAATTTTAGTACAATCTCTTTAATTTTTTAAAGTGGATGTACTATGATAAACTATGAAACAATCAAACCTCTTTTGTTTAAACTCCAACCAGAAAATGCACACCATGTCGCAGAGTGTGTACTTCGTTTGCCAAATATCTGCCAGATACCGTTTAATCCGTTTTTAGAAAGCCATTTTATCGCTGATGATATACTCACTCAGGAGATTTTTGGTAGAAAGTTTTACAACCCTGTAGGGCTTGGTGCTGGATTTGATAAAAATGCAACAATGATTCGCGGTATCCAAACACTTGGATTTGGTTTTACTGAGATAGGGACCGTTACACCAAAACCTCAAGAGGGAAACCCTAAACCACGTATGTTCCGCCATATTGAAGAGGAGAGTATCCAAAATGCTATGGGCTTTAACAATGATGGTGCATACAAAGTTGTCAAACGCCTTAAAGAGCGTTACCCTTTTTCTACCCCTATTGGTATTAACATCGGTAAAAATAAAATAACTCCTGAAAAAGAGGCTATTAACGACTATACCCATCTTATCAAAGCATTTAACGGCTTGGGTGATTATTTTGTTATCAATATCTCTTCACCAAATACTCCAGGATTAAGAGATCTTCAAAATGAGTCCTTTATTACAGAACTTTTCAAAGAGGCAAAAGCACTTACTGATATGCCGATTTTACTGAAAATTGCACCCGATATGACACCCGAAGATGCTGTAGCACTGACTACTTTGGCAGTTGAAAAAGGGGCTGATGGAATCATCGCAACAAACACAACCATAGACTACTCTCTTGTGAAAAACCCTAAAGATATCGGTGGTCTGAGTGGAGCAGTTTTAAAAGAAAAAAGTTTTGCCATTTTTGAAGCTATAGCAAAAGAGCTTTATGGCAAAACAACCCTTATCTCTGTTGGAGGTATTGACTCAGCAGAAGAAGCATACAGACGTATCAAAGCTGGGGCATCACTTGTTCAGATACTCAGCGGTATCGTTTTTCATGGACCTGATATGATTATGAATATCAACAAAGGGCTTATAGAACTCTTACAAAAAGATGGATACGAAAACATCACACAAGCAGTTGGAGCGGACAGAACATAATGAAAATTATCGCTACACTACTGCTTGGTTCATCATTGATGTTTGGTGCATCATTTATCAATTACAACACGCAAGACAAACAACAAATTACACAAAAAAGTGAGACTATTATTATGCCTTCACCACTTCCAAAATATGAAACAAAAACACTTAAAAACGGACTACAGATTGTAGTTATTCCTCTTAACAACAAAACCAATGTTATCAGTACTGATATCTTTTACAAAGTTGGCAGTCGTAATGAAGTGATGGGAAAAACAGGCATTGCACATATGCTTGAACATATGAACTTTAAAAGTACAAAGAACCTCCCAGCAGGTGAATTTGACAAAGAGGTCAAAAGTATAGGTGGGGTCAATAATGCTTCAACAAGTTTTGACTACACACACTACTACATCAAATCATCAAGTGACAATTTAAAAAAGAGTATCAACCTTTATGCAGAGTTGATGCAAAACCTTAGTCTCAAAGATGAAGAGTTTCAACCTGAACGTGATGTGGTCACAGAGGAGCGTCGATGGAGAACAGACAACTCTCCTCTTGGGTACCTTTACTTTAGACTCTTTAACAACGCCTATATCTACCATCCGTACCATTGGACACCTATTGGTTTTATGAATGACATTAGAAACTGGAGCATTGATGATATTCGTGATTTTCACTCCACATACTACCAACCACAAAATGCTGTGTTGATTGTAACGGGTGATATTGAGCCAAAAGAGGTTTTTAAAGAGGCAAAAAAAGCGTTTGGAAAGATTACAAACACAAAACCGATTCCACCTGTAAAATTTGTAGAACCCAAACAAGATGGAGCAAAAAGAGTTCTTATCCATAAAGAGAGTGAAGTTGAAATGGTAGCTATTACCTTTCATATACCAAACTTCCAACACAAAGATCAAGTCACTTTAAGTGTTATCTCTGAGATACTTTACTCTGGAAAAAGTTCACGCCTGCACAAAGAGCTTGTCGATAAAAAACGTCTTGTCAATTCTGTTTATGCCTACAATATGGAAAACATAGACCCTGGTCTTTTTATATTTATAGCTACATGTAATCCTGGTGTCAAAGCTGAAGATGTTGAAAAAGAGCTTATTGCACAAATTGAGCTTATGAAAAACACGCAAGTAACAAAAGAAGAGCTTAAAAAGGTAAAAATCAATACCAAATCAGACTTTATTCACTCTTTGGAAAGTTCTACAAGTGTTGCCAACCTTTATGGAAGCTACCTTGTACGTGGTGATATGACACCACTTTTAGAGTATGAAGAGCGTGTCAATAAAATCACACCAAAAAAAGTACAAAAAGCAGCACAAAAATATTTTGACTTTACACAATCGACAACGGTTATTTTGAAGAAGTAATCATTTTTTTGAGTGTACTTGCCACACTGTGTGGTGAGCTGTTTTGTGGCAACGCTTTTGTGACATCATACTGTTTAGAGTGTTGCGTGTTACTATCCTCCCCTATTACTATGATTTTTGGTTTAGAAAAAATATTGTTATGATAAGCATCCAAAAACTTTTTGGCATTTGTGATTTGTAAGTATTGTTCTATTACAATATATTTCACACTATGGTTAATTGCCCATTTTAGTGCCGACATCTCATCTATAAAAGCTTTAACACCTAATGTTTTACTAATAGGCTGCAATACCTGTTCATAATCCATCGCCTCCTGAGCATTGGCACATACAACCAAAATATAATCTTTATGCACCTCAAGAAGATGCTCATAAAGTTCATAAAGCTCTTTTGTAGATTCACTACATTTCTCTTCGTCGAGTGTTGAGAGATAATATTTTAAATATCCTCTGGTATTGAGTTCTACATCTACAGGCAGCTCTTTAAAATAGAATCTTATAGCCTTAGAAACTTTAGCTTCACGCCATAACAACATATCCAAAAGATATGCTTGAGCATCCAAGATATCAAGTAAAAACTTTTTATATTTTGACGCTTCAGCTTGAAACTTTTTATAAAAATCATCTTTATAGCTGTTTTCAAACTCTAACAGCTTTTTACGGTTGAGAGTATGCTCTTCTTGAAGCTGTGCTATCATATGAACTACATCAACATAAGTGCCATTAAGGGATTTAAGCTCTTTAGTTAACACAATAAGCTGTTCTTTATCTTCTGTTTTTTCAATCTCTTGCTGCTTTTTCTTTCTTGCATTATCAACTGCTTTTTCTTTAGCTTTTAAAAGAGCCAACTTCTCAGCAATTTGCAATGTCACCTCTTTTATCTGTTTATACTCTGTTTGGTAAGAGAGAAATATATCTTCAAAAGCAAGCGCAGGGTAGCGTGTCTTACGGTTAAAATCATCATGGAGTGTACCCATAAATTTCAAATCAGTACTAATCGATTTAATACGCAGGGTAACAATGCGAGGGTCAATCTCTATAAGGTTGTTAAAGGTTGTCCAAATAAAACGTTTTGCCAACACATAATTCAGCCGTCCATCAACCTTTTTATACCCTTGTCTTTTTTGGATATGCTGTTTGATGGTTTGAAAATATTTGTGCATTGTATCGGAGAGATTTACTGTAAGGTTGATTTTTTCACCCAAACTGTGCAAGGACTCTTCTGAAGTGTTCATCAAAGCAACAAGTTCATCTTCTGCTTCAGTCAATGTTTCATTTTGGTATCTATGGGTTTTATGCTCTTTTGGCGATTGCGTGTTGGCAACAGTTTTATGAGGCATAAACTTCTCTAGCGCATCCTCTTCAAGTTCATCTTCGGTATCACTCTCTTGTTTCTTGCAAACGATGCCCGCAGGTTTGTCGTGTTTGAGTTCAAACTCTACTTCAATTCCAACAGAGGGCATCGTTTCAAAATCATCCCAATCACCAATATAAAAAGAATACTTTTCTTTTTGAGTGGTTATAATAATTCCGTTACCTTTGGCTTCATCATAAAATAATATTTTTCCATTTATCATACCTTCATTATACACTATCAAATCTTAGATTAAATAGTTTTTTGCTATAATTCGCGTATCAATTTAAGGGGTGATGTTTAATGAATATCGTAACAGGTTCTTCAACCGCACTAATTACACCATTTAAAAATGGAAAACTTGATGAGCAAAAGTATGCACAGCTTATCCAAAGACAGATCAACAACGGTATGGACGCAGTATGTCCAGTAGGTACCACAGGTGAGAGTGCTACACTCACACATGATGAGCACAAACGTTGTATAGAGATCGCTGTAGAGGTTTGTAAAGGTACAAATACAAAGGTTTTAGCTGGTGCTGGAAGCAATGCTACCCACGAAGCTATAGAGATAGCAAAACACGCTCAGTCTTGTGGTGTTGATGCTATTTTTTCTGTAAGTCCATACTACAACAAACCTTCCCAGGAGGGTCTTTATCAACACTACAAGGCAATAGCAGAGGCTGTGCCTGAACTTCCTTTTATGCTCTATAATGTTCCAGGTCGTACAGGTGTGGATATCTTAGCAGATACAGCAATTCGTCTTTTTGATGATGTTGAGAACATTTATGGTATCAAAGAAGCAACAGGAAGCTTGGAGCGTACAGTTGAACTGCTTTCTCGCAGACCTGATTTTAAAGTATTTTCTGGTGATGATGCCATTGACTATCCGATACTGGCAAATGGTGGTGCAGGGATCACTTCTGTTACATCAAACCTTATGCCTGACTTGAAATCACAACTTGTATCCAAAGCACTCTCAGGTGATTTTGCAGGTGCAAAAGCTATTAATGACAAGCTCTACCCTTTAAACAGTGTAATGTTTTGTGAAGCCAACCCTATTCCAGTCAAAGCTGCTATGTATATAGCTGGTCTTTTAGATACATTGGAGTACAGACTTCCACTTGTTGCACCAAGTAAAGAAAATATGAAAAAAATAGAAGAAGTAATGAAAAATTACGATATAAAAGGACTATAAAAATGGCAGACTTTAAAGGAAAAACTCTCTTTATCAGTGGTGGTACTCGTGGAATCGGAAAAGCTATAGTGTATGCTTTTGCAGAGGCAGGTGCTGATGTAGCATTTACATACGCTTCAAGTGCGGATACAGCAAATGAAATCATCGCAGATGTTGAAAGCAAATTTGGCATCAAAAGCCGTGCTTACAAGCTTAACATTTTAGAGCCAAATACATACAAAGATGTTTTTAAAGAGTTTGATGAAGATTTTGATCGTTTAGACTTTTTTATCTCAAACGCTATCATCTCTGGTCGTGCTGTAGTTGGTGGATTTGGTCCTTTTATGCGTTTAAAACCTCGTGGACTTGACAACATCTGGACTGCAACTGTAGATGCGTTTGTTGTTGGTGCTCAAGAAGCTGCAAAACGTATAGAGAAAGTGGGTGGTGGAAGCATCATCTCAATGAGTTCTACTGGAAACCTTGTATATACTCCAAACTATGCAGGTCATGGTGCAAACAAAGCAGCAGTTGAGACAATGGTAAAATATGCAGCAGCTGAACTTGGTGAGAAAAATATCCGTGTCAATGCTGTAAGTGGCGGTCCTATCGATACAGATGCTCTTAAAGCATTCCCTAACTATGAAGAGGTAAAAGCTGAAGTTGTCAAACGTTCACCGCTTAGCCGTATGGGTGAAGCTGAAGACTTAACAGGTGCATGTAAGTTCCTATGTTCTAACGAATCTTCATGGCTTACAGGTCAAACTATCGTTGTAGATGGTGGAACAACTTTTCAATAAAATGTAGATATGTTTGAGTACTTTTTGTAACTCAAACATATAATCCTACTGGTGTTTTTCCTTCACCTGAGTAATCTTCTTTTGACACTTAATCTTTTTATTTAAGCATTGTGCTTCTTGTTGTGTTATTGCATGGTTTTGCAAAGCCTTATCTACGGATGAACGTGTAAGATAAACATGTTTCATTATCGGCTCCTTATAAGTTATGTTAAAATTATAATACTTATAAGTAAATGTAAATCAAATGATAACTCTTTACAATGCAAGAGTGATTAATCTTTTCTCTATTGACAACTTTTGAAATCCAAACTTTTTTCGTATATATTCAAATGTCTCTTTTGTGTATAAAAACACATGGGTAGGGTCGTTCTTGTAGTACCATGAGCCAAAATCTCCTCCATCATAGATATCTGTCATAAGGTAGAGTTTACCACCCTCTTTAAGCATCTTTCTTAGTTGTATAAATTCTTGGTGTGGATGATAAAAATGCTCTATCACTTCACAAGAGGTGATATAGTCATACTTTTGCTCCAAGAGTTGCGTGTTGGGATGAAAATAGGGGTCATAATTGGCTATCTCATACCCTGCTTCATCCAACACGCAAGAGATGATGGCAGAAGTGCCCGCCCCAAAATCCAACCCCTTGTTTTGAGGAGTAAAATCGTGTATGACACTTGAAGTTATAGGAGAGACAAACTTTCTATATCCCTCATCCTGCGTGTTTGTATCGTGAAGTTCATAACGCTCTCTCTCCTCCTGTTTTTGTGGTAAATCCTCAGGAATCACAAAAACAGCACAACACTCAGGGCATTTGCAGTAACGTTGCGTGTCTTGATAAAAAAGTGGTGATGGTGTATGACACAAAGGGCAAGGTGTTTTCATTGTTCTCCATTATTAATGATTTTTAGTTTTAAATGTTCCTAATGTAATAATAGTTGCAACTTTTACTTCTTGTGATAACGATCGAAGATAGCCAATAAATTTCCGTTAAGTAATGTATTGGCTACTCTGTTTTGTTGTCTTTTTCTATATGTTCATTTGAATTTTATTTGAAGCAAATTGGTGTATAAGCATCTGAATAATATTTTGATAAGGCACTCCACTCTCTAGAGCTTTTTTCTTAAGTTCATAAATGTCGTTTTCAGACACTCTAATAGAGATGGCTTTTTTCTTTTGATTTTTTACATAGGATTGCAACTCTTTCAAGCGTTCATCAACATTTCCACGACTTTGCCACTCTCCACTTTCAACACTTTGAAGTAACTCTGTTTCATAGTCATCTAAATCTATCATTATATGTCCTTTCTATTGTATTTTTTATTCATTTTTCTTGATGGGATTATAGTTTTTAAAAAGATTGATGTATCATCTTCAACATATGGAACAAGATATACATAATCTTTTATTTGTATCAAGATAATGAAAATATTTTGATTAAAATATTTTTCTTTATTTGGATGTGTTATATCATCTAAAAGATAGCCACTCTCTAATGCTAAGATTACATCTTCAAAAGATATATCTCTATGAGATTTTAATAGCTCATTTTTTTCAAGGCTATATCGTATAGTTTTACTTTTAAACACATTTATATCCTAATACTTTTATATATACAATGTATTTTAATATTATTTTTTGACTTTGTCAAGTTGGGCTAGAAGATAACGGTTGAGTACAAAAATATGTTACCTCTTTTTTCTGTACTCTTTTAACTTTAACAATGCTAGCAAAACTTTTGAAGTTTTAAAAGCTTTTTTCGGCTAGGGTAACATATTTTTGTTGCTACGATTTATTAGAAGTTTTTACAGTTTATTTGTTTTTTGGTAATCTAACAGGAATTTGAAATTTCAATTTTGCTACATGACTAGAACTAGTATTACTATGTCCTTGAATATTTCCACCTATAATAGCCGCGACAACATTCAGTTTTGCAGAACTTCCTTCTTTTTCATCAGCATTTACTGATACTTCAAATTCAACAGGTTGAACATCATTAATACCAAGTTCTACTGATTTAAAAGAACTACCAACATTTGGAGCTATTTCTCCATTTTTTATTTCACTTTGGGCTTCTTCAACAGCTTCAATAATATCTTTTAAAGCTTCTTTAATAAAAGTTTTTAATTCCATTTTAAATATTCCTTAATCTTCTAACTATTTATTCAATAAACATTCTATCAAAAAAAAAACGATATTTACAAAATAAATAAACACAATTTTTGTATGTTATTTGTTAAAAAT
>JAMOSN010000008.1 GCA_027068455.1 Sulfurimonas sp. | reverse complement strand
GTAGTGGCGAATTAAATTTGCCACTATGCAACATTAGTTGCAAAACAGATTTTAAAAACTTACTATAATTACATCGTAATAAAAATAAATAAGTTTTTCGCCTCCATTGGAGGCAAAGACGCCAAGAGTCATGGGCTTCCTGCCGAAGGAAACCAAGCGTTAGCGTAAGAAGTGAAATTACTTTCACTTCTGTGACAAAAAGGGAATAACTAAAAAGGTTCCCTTGAATTTTATAAAATAAAATTAAAGGATAAGAAAAATGAGCAAAGTAATAGGAATAGATTTAGGAACAACAAACTCGTGTGTAGCGGTTTATGAAGGTGGTGAAGCAAAAATTATCCCAAATGCAGAAGGTAAAAACACAACTCCTTCAGTAGTAGCATTTACAGATAAAGGTGAGGTTTTAGTAGGAGATCCTGCAAAACGTCAAGCTATCACAAACCCAGAAAAAACAATCTCTTCAGTTAAGAGAATTATGGGTCTGATGATGAATGAGGAGAACGCTAAACTCGCTCAAGATAAAGTAACATACAAAATCGTTGACAAAGATGGTATGGCTGCTGTTGATGTTGCAGGTAAAGTATATACTCCACAAGAGATTTCAGCAAAAATCCTGACAAAACTAAAAGAAGATGCAGAAGCTTATCTTGGTGAGAGTGTAACTGATGCTGTAATTACAGTTCCAGCATACTTCAATGACAGCCAAAGAAAAGCGACAAAAGATGCTGGTACTATTGCAGGTCTTAATGTTTTACGTATTATCAATGAGCCAACTGCATCAGCACTTGCATACGGACTAGACTCTAAATCTGATGAAGATGTACTTGTATATGACCTAGGTGGTGGTACATTTGATGTTACAACACTTGAAATCTCAGATGGTACATTTGAGGTTCTTTCAACAGATGGTAACGCATTCTTAGGTGGTGATGACTTCGATAACAAAATCGTTGACTGGTTAGCTGATGAGTTCAAAGGTAGCCATGGAATCGATCTTAAAAATGACAAAATGGCTCTACAACGTTTGAAAGATGCAGCTGAAACTGCGAAAAAAGAGTTATCTTCAGCAACTGAGACTGAAATCAACTTGCCATTTATCACTATGACAGAAGCGGGACCACAACACTTGGTTGTAAAACTGACTCGTGCTAAATTTGAAGGTATGATCGAAGATCTTGTTAATGAAACTATGGATCACATCGAAGTAGCGATGAAAGATGCAGACTTAAGCAAAGGTGATATCAAAGAGATCATCATGGTTGGTGGTTCAACTCGTGTACCATTAGTACAGAAAAAAGTATCAGACTACTTCGGTGGTAAAGATCTTAATAAATCTGTAAACCCAGATGAAGTTGTAGCAGCAGGTGCAGCTATCCAAGGTGGTGTTTTACGTGGTGATGTAAAAGATGTTCTTTTACTTGATGTTACACCATTATCACTTGGAATTGAAACTCTTGGTGGAGTTGCAACAAAAATCATTGAAAAAGGTACTACAATCCCTGTGAAAAAATCGCAAATCTTCTCTACAGCAGAAGACAACCAACCAGCGGTTAGCATTAATGTAGTACAAGGTGAGCGTGAGTTCGCTAAAGACAACAAATCTCTAGGTTTATTTGAACTTACAGATATCCCAGCAGCACCACGTGGTGTACCACAAATTGAGGTAACATTTGATATTGATGCAAATGGTATCTTAACTGTAAGTGCAATGGATAAAGGAACTGGTAAAGAGCAAAAAATCACTATCAGTGGTTCAAGCGGACTTAGCGAAGAAGAGATTAACAGAATGGTTCAAGATGCAGAAGCTCACAAAGCTGAAGATGAAAAACGCAAAGCGTTAGTTGAACTTAAAAACCAAGCAGATGCGCTTATCGCTCAAACTGAGAAATCTATGACTGAAATGGGTGATAAACTTGAAGCTGAAGAAAAAGCAAAAATTGAAGCAGCTATCAAAGATTTACAAGAAGTTCTCAAAGATGAAAATGCTACAAAAGAGCAAATCGAAGAGAAAGTAAAAGCTCTTACAGAAGCAAGTCATAAAATGGCTGAGTCAATGTATAAACAAGAGCAAGGTGGAGCAGCGCAAGGTGGTGCTGATACATCTAAGAAAAAAGATGACGATGATGTTATCGATGCAGAGATAGAGTAAAACTCTATCTTTCTGCCCCCCTCTTTTTTTACACTTTTAATAATCTACTTTTCAAACTTTAACTTAACGTCGCTGTAACAACCAATCCATAATCGATTTTCTTTTTCTGACATTATATTTATTGTCTAGTTCAATTTTTTGGACATGAAGATTATATATTTTTAAAAAGTCATCAATATTATCAAAAAACAGTTCTATAAGCTTTGGATCAAAATGTTTTCCACTCATATCCTTCATATAAGACAATACTTCATTCTTTTGCCATTTATCTTTATAGGCACGCTTAAATGATAAAGCATCAAAAACATCTGCAATGGCGACAATGCGACCATATATATGTATGTTTTCCCCTTTAAGACCTTTTGGATATCCTGTCCCATCCCATTTTTCATGATGTTGTTCTGCAACAATCTTAGCTGCTTTAAAAAGTGGTAAATGGGATTTTTTTAATATATCAGCTCCCAAAGTCACATGCTCTTTCATCTTTTTATATTCACTGTTTGTCAAAACACCATTTTTATGTAAAATAGAATCAGGAATAGCGATTTTACCGATATCGTGTAAAAAAGAAGCATCTTTTAAAAGATTCGCTTCTTGTTCATCAAGTCCATACAATACAGCCAGTTTATAAGAAAATGCAGCAACTCTTTTGACATGATACTGAGTCTCTTCAGAGTGCCCCTCAGCAACACTTCCTAAGATATGCATCAGTTGTACCTGTGTTTCATGGATCTCCTGTGTTCTTTTGGCAACTGTTTCTTCAAGGTTTTTTTCATAATCACGTAAACTAAGCCTTGTTTCAACCCTTGCTAAGAGTTCCTCTTTGTAAAAAGGTTTTTTGATATAATCACTGCCTCCAACTTTATACGCTTTAGTTATTGTATCCCTGTCAGAATTAGCGGTTAAAAAAATTACAGGAATATTACTATTTTCAGGATCTACTTTCAAATAGCGGCACACTTCCAACCCGCTCATCTCTCCCATCATAATATCGAGTAAGATTAAATCAAAAGAGTTTTTTTTTACCATTCTTAATGCACTCATACCATCAGATACACAAACTGTTTTATATCCGTTTATCTTTAAAATACCCTCAACAATGCGGCGATTATCTTCAATATCATCAACGATTAAAATATTATAGTTTTTCTTTTGCATCTTTATTTAAAATCCTTTTTTGCAGCTTCCAATGCTGCATAAAAATCTACAATTTTTCCACCATGTTTTGCTTGAAATGCCTGAGCATCTTTTAAAGAGGCAAAAGCATACTTACTCACTCGTGACATAGTGCCTTTGACATCACTACCCACAACATAATAAGCATTTTGTACAGGTATCAACTCTAAAGAAACAACATCAACCACTTTTGGATTTCGTAATTCAATCCCTTCACCCAGATGATCAGCCAAACAATGAATAGAACAGTATTGGTACTCTTTATCCTCATATTTTGCAGTATGGCTTGTTTTATAAAACATTACAAGGTTCATACCACATCGAGCACAATGAAGTCTATTTTTACCTTTTTGAACCAATGTTGCCTCATTTGCATTGACACTTTGAAACATCTTAGCAGGCATTGTATTCATTTGGTTTGTGCTGTGTTCTGGAGAGGGATTTTTTGTAGTGGTTTGGCATCCTGTAAATAACAACAGGACTAAAAAAGAGAAAAAATAGCGTAACATAAAAAAACCTTTTAAAAAATATCGTAATTGTAACTAGTTTCTACTACAATAATATTAAAAAATATGTAGGATAACAAAAAAATGAAAGAAAAGTTCATATATTACACAAAAGAGATTCTCCTGTTTATTCTGGTTATAACAATCTTTGCAAATGGAATAAGTTTTTATAAATCTCAGGAGCTTAACAAACAACCATTAAAGTTACAATCTATAAAACTTTTTAATAATACAATATATACTATGGAAAAAGACGAACCACTACTTATCCACTTTTGGGCTACATGGTGCCCTACGTGTAAAATGGAAGTTGATAATATTCAAAGAATCTCAAAACACTATAATGTCCTCACCTTTGCTGTAAAATCAGGCAGTGATTATGATATTTACCAGTATATGCAGGAGCGTGGTTTGGATTTTCCTGTTGTCAATGACAAAGATGGCTCTTTTGCACAAGAATTTCATATCAATGCGTACCCAACCACATTTATTTATGATAAAAACCACAACCTCATCTTCAGTGAAGTTGGTTACACCAGTTCTATAGGACTTTATCTTCGAATGTTGTGGGCTAGTTACTTTCCCAAGGACAATTAAACATATAAACAATAAATCTCATTTTTAGTCACTATAAAGTATAATTATACAAAAAGTTGGTACAGAGTTGGAGCATTTTGAGTTTGAACACCCTTTTATGTTTTTGTTACTACTGCTCATTATATGTATCTACAAATGCCCCCTTAGTATAAAAAAAATCATCTTTCCCCATATCCACCTTTTTGGAAAATTCACTAACTGGGTCAACATTGACAAACTCCTCTACTCTCTTGTTCTTGCTCTGTTGGTTACAGCCCTTGCATCACCCATAAGCTATGATGCACAACTCTCAAGCAAACGCAAAGGAAGAGACCTTGTCTTTGTCCTTGACACAAGTGGTTCCATGGCACAAAGTGGCTATGACAAAGAGCAACGAACAGAGCAAAAGTTTGATATTTTAAAACAGATCATCAGTGCTTTTATCACAAACCGTTTTGATGACAATGTAGGGGTAAGTATTTTTGGTTCCTATGGTTTTGCAAGTGTACCACTCACCTATGATATGAAAGCTGTTGCTTTTTTACTTGATTTTTTAGAAGTTGGTATAGCAGGAGAGAACACAGCTATCGGAGATGGTATTATGAGTGCTGTAAAACTTCTCAAGCATTCAGATGCAAAGAACAAAGTGATCATTTTAGTAACAGACGGATACCAAAACAGTGGTCAAATTTCAGTACAACAAGCAGTTGAAGAAGCAAAAAAATCAGATATTACCATCTATACCATAGGGATAGGAACACAAAAAGAGTTTGATGCAAAACTCCTACAAACCATAGCTTCGCAAACAAACGGCAAAATGTTTGCAGCAGATAACAAAGAGAAGTTACAGGAGGTGTATCAGGAGCTAGATACTCTTGAACCAAGCACTATCCGATCACAACACTATCTTAACAAACAGATGCTCTACAGCTACCCTTTGGCAATGGCTATTTTGATTTTACTTTATCTTCTCTCAAGAAAGAGAGTGTTTTAGATGTTGCTTTTAAATGCATGGGTACTTTTTGGTCTTATCCCTTTATATTTGATATACAAACAGCACCAACACGCAACAAGACAAATAAAACTTATTTTTCTCAGTATTGTGTTTATGTTTATGGCTATGGCAAGACCTGTTGTTGACAATGCTATACAAAAACAGAAGTTTGATTCTCAAGACTATATCATAGCACTTGATGTTTCCTATTCGATGCAGGCAGATGATCTGCCTCCTAGTCGCTATGAAGTAGCTAAAAAAGCGATAGCAAAACTTTTAAAACAACATCCAAAAGACAGATTTACCCTCTTTGCCTTTACATCAAACACACTTCTTATCTCTCCGCCAACCACAGACACCTCCATAAGTATGATGGCTCTTAATGCACTAAACCCAAAATATATATTGACAAAAAGCACAAGCCTTTTAAACCTTTTTGAGACCATTGCAAATACCTCTTTTAAGAAAAAAAATCTTATCATTTTCAGTGATGGCGGTGATGAACATAATATTGCACAACTGCTTACAATTGCAAAAAAGAACACTATCATCCCCTACATTGTTGCAACTGCTACACAAAAGGGATCAGCCTTAAAAAAAGATGGGCGATATCTTAAAGATATCTATTCCTCTTTGGTAATCTCTAAAATCAACCCTATTTTAGAGGATTTGGCACATTTAAGCGGTGGAAAATATTATAAACTTGACACCTCTTTGGATGTTATAGATGAACTCTCGCAAGATATAACTACACAAAGTTTACAACAAGAAGATATTGAGATGAAAAGTTATTATGAACTTTTTTATATTCCACTCTTTATTGCCTTACTTATCTATCTCAGTGCCATCACCAAACTCCATCAGCTTACATTTTTACTGCTTTTTTTACTCCCCTACAAAGCTGATGCTTCTTTCATTGATAGCTACTACATCCATGAAGCAAACAAAAGTTTTCAACACAAAGAGTATTTGCAAGCGGCACACTATTTTGAAAAAGCCACACCATCAGTGCGGAGTTACTACAACATCGCTACATCTTATGCCAAAGCGGGGCATTGTAAGAGTGCCCTCAACTACTACACGCAGATACAAACACGCAACAAAAAAATCAAACAGATGATTTTTTACAATATGGCAAATTGTGCGGTTAAACTCAAACGTTACGACAGGGCAAAAAAACTTTACATACAGGCATTAGCACTTGGATATGACAAAGATACTTTAGAGAATCTAAAAACATTACAAAAGCTCAATCTCAAAACTCTAAAAAACATTATCGATATGCTGCCACCAAAAAATGCACAAACAAAAAAGAACTCATCCAAAAAAACTGCAACACAAAAAGATGACAAAAAAAGTGGCGGTGGTAAAAACAACTCCAAACAAAGTGCAAACCAAAGCAGTAACGGTGCTGGAGACAAAAAGAGCAAAAACAAAACTCAATCATCCCAACCATCTCAAAAAAACAACTATAAAATCGGCTACAAAGCCTATGAGCAGATAAATAAAGGATATACAAATGAAAAAGAACCTTGGTAAGATACTCCCACTTTTTTTACTTTTTACAACAACTCTTTTTGCTCAAACACTTGCAAAGTATCATTTGAGTGCAAATAAAACTAAGGCCTATGTCAAAGAAGCTGTTGAAATTACCTTTAAAGCTGATCAGCTAGACCATCGTGATGTGATGTTTTTCTTTGTCACACCCAAAAAAAGTGATGATTATGAGATCAAACTTTTAAACAAAAAAACAACAGAACTTTCTTATCATAACTATACAACAACTTTTACCTATATTCTTTTTCCCCTCAAGGCAAAAGAGTTGCGTGTTGCTTTTGACTTTACCATCAAAGTTGCCAGTGATGAAGCTGTTGCACAGGTATATACAGGAAGTCGTGATAATGTAAAATGGATAGATACAGAAGATACCAATGTTACAGTACCTCCCCTCAAACTTCAAATAAAACAACTCCCGCAACCTGTAGATCTTGTAGGAGATTTCACCCTCAAATCGAAAATAAATACAACAACCATCAATCAGTATGAATCTCTACACTTACTCTATACACTCAAAGGCAAAGGGTATAAAGACAACAATATCACCCTTTTGCATCCACAAAAAGATGTAACACTTTTTTCTGAAATCAATGATGCCTATTCCAAACTAACAAAAGATGGCTACCTTATCCACAGAGAGTATATCTATGCACTTAGCAGCGAGAAAGACTTTACCATTGAAGCTATTTCACTCAAGGCCTACTCTCCAAAACTTCAAAAATTTTATACACTTACAACACCCTCATATAAAATCAATGTAGAAAAAATCGACACAAGTACCCTTTTAGATGATAAAGAATCTCCCAACACGCAACCTTTCATTCGCATAGATACAATCAAAGAGCTTTTTATATACCTACTTATATTTGGCAGTGGTTATCTCAGTGCTTTGATACAAAATAAAAAACAAAAAAAGATAAAACAACCTACAAAGTATGATGATATCACCCAATCAAACTCTCCACACGAACTTATTGTTATTTTGCTTAATAGATACAATATTAAAGAGTTAGAACCCTTTATCAAAGAACTTGAAATGATTAAGTATAAACGCAGTAGCAAAACATTTAAAGAGGTTAAAAAAGAGATTCTAACCACTGTTGTATCCAAACAAATATGAGCATAAAACAGATTCAACAGATTTAAGTACAAATTCATTAGATTCTATTGATATAATTGTATCTATTTTATTATATTTAGTTAGGCTAATATGTTTCAAACACTTTTCCAATTTGATTACAATACAAAAAACATCCGTTTATTTTTAGAAAATGCTTTTTTATCTGCTTTTGCAGCAAATATTCTTGAGCCTGCTATATTATTCTATTTAACATATAATTTTCTCGATACAACCTTGCTTAGTTTATGGTTTGCTCTTGTGCTATTTATTTTCTTATTTAGAATCTTTATTATCAAAAAACTTCACTATTTTCTCTCAGTAAAAAGTGATAAGGTAAAACCTTACTTTAAAGTCTTTGTTGGACTTTTGTTTGTTAATGCCTTTTTAAATTTATATATCATCATTTTAAGTATCTCTCAAGGTATCCCAACAACAACTATTTTCATCTTTTCAACGATGATAGTTACAATTACAGCTGGATCAGTTTCAACACTTATTGGTGTATTTCATGTTTATCTTTATTTTGTAATTTTAAATATGGTTTCTTTTATCGGTGCTATCCTTTATTTTGGTGGAGAGGAGTTTTATCTTTTTGCATTTATCTTAGCGATTTTCACTATTCTTATATTAAAAATTGGACTAAAACAGTATAGACTCATCGATAAAATTACCCTTATGAATGAAACATTTCAAACAATCTATGAATCTTCACCCGATGGAATTATTTTAATCCAAAACAATCGATTTAAAGACTGTAACAGTTCTGTGGTTAAGATGTTTGGGTATGACACAAAAGAAGATCTTCTGAGCACTCACGTCTCCGCTTTTATGCCAAAATACCAAGATGATGGCTCTCTCTCGATGAGAAAGATGCTACAAATGGTCAAAGTTGCTTTAAAAGAGGGGCACCATACTTTTGAATGGAAATATATCAAAAAGGATAAAACACCTTTTTGGGTTGAATTTGTCCTCACAAAAATCTATGTTGATGGGGAAGAACTTCTCCATGCTGTATATAGGGATATAACCAAAAGAAAAGAGCTTGAAAAAGAAAAAGCCCAATTTCAAGAAAGCCTTAAAAAACAAGTCGCTATAGAAGTTGAGAACAACAGAAAAAAAGATGAAATGATGTTATATCAAAGTCGTTTGGCACAAATGGGTGAGATGATTAATATGATAGCACACCAATGGAGACAACCCTTAAATGCCATTACAATAGCTACTGGAGCGATACATCTAAAAGCTCAAAAAAACAAACTCAACACAGAAACAGCTATAGAGCTTTCAGACAACATTAAAAAATTTGCTTTTCATTTAAGCGCAACCATTGACGACTTTAGAAACTTTTTTAAAACAAATAAAGTGACCTCAATAACAGATTTCAAAAAACTTATAGAAAGTGTTCTACTTATTACAGAGAGTTCATTAAAAAACAATCAAATAGATTTTCAACTTGAAATAAAAAAACTTGCAGAGCTCAACACCTTTGAAAATGAGATGAAACAAGTCCTTTTAAATCTTGTAAAAAATGCTCAAGATGCACTCAAAGAACAGCAACCAAACAACCCATATATTAAAGTGCTTATAAATGGGACAACTATAAGTGTTTCAGATAATGCAGGTGGGATTGATGAAAGTATTTTAGAAAAAATATTTGAACCTTATTTTTCAACGAAAACAAAAAAGGATGGCACAGGATTGGGTTTATATATGAGTAAAGTAATTGTTGAAGATCACTGTGGTGGTAAACTCTCAGTGAACAATACACAAGAGGGTGCTTGTTTTACAATAACTCTTGAGGGAGAAAAGAATGCTTAATATTGATACAGTTATTCAATATTCACAAGATTTACAAGTATTGTATGTTGAAGACAATCAAGATGTAAGAGAGATGACTCTTGTTATTTTAAATGATTTCTTTAACACAATTATAGTTGCATCCAATGGTATGGAAGGTATTGAGAAGTTTAAAGAGCATAAAATCGATCTTGTTATAACTGATATCAATATGCCTAAAATGGATGGTCTTAGTATGGTTCAAGAGATTAAAAAAATCAAACATGATATACCTGTTTTGATTTTTTCCGCGTACAATGACTCAACACATTTTATCAATGCTATCAAAATCGGTATTGATGGCTATTTGGTAAAGCCAATCGATATAGACCAGTTTCAACACAGTTTGTATAAATGTGTGCATGATATACAAATTCAAAAAGAACACCATGAGTATCAAACTCAACTTGAAAACAAAGTTCAACAACAATTAGAAGTCTTACGATACAAAGATAAAATTCTGCTTGAACAATCCAAACACGCAGCTATGGGAGAGATGATAGATATTATCGCTCACCAATGGAAACAACCATTAAACTCCATAGTGATGCATGCTTCTATGATTGAAAACGATATAGAATCTATGGAGGAAGAGGTTTTAAAATCGGAGTTTAAAGAGTGTTACAACAACCTCAATATTCAAGTTGATACCCTTTTAACAACGCTCAATGAGTTTAGAAACTTTTTTAGACCAAACAACAACCTGCATAATATTAGTCTTCAAGAGATTATTAATGCCACATTGATTTTACTCAAGGATGAACTTACAGCTCATCAAATAGAGGTTGTACATTCATGCGATAAAGATCTTACCTTGCAAGTACATGCCAATGATATTAAACAACTACTTATTAACATCATCACAAATGCAAAAGAGGAGATGGTAAAAAACAACCTTCCATCACATACAAGAAAGATAGAGATTGTGTGTTCTAGAAAAAACAATAAAACTGTTATCAAGATCAAAAACAGTGGTGAGGGCATAGATGAATCTATCATAGAGAATATTTTTCAAATGAACTTTACCACCAAAGAGGAAAATGGTGGTACAGGCATCGGTCTTTATATGTGTTCACTCATTTGTGAAAAGTATAATGCGACCATTGAAGCATACAATGACAATGGTGCAGTTTTTCAAATCACTTTTTAAGTTTATGTAAAAAACTCTACATAAACTTTATCAAGATATTTTTTTGCTTTCTTGGCCTTTTCTATCTTTTTATCAAATATCTCTTTTGATGATGGATATTTTTGGGAATACTCTTTGTACATATCACATTTGATATCTATATTATTTTTAAACTGTTCTATAACAAGTTTCATATCATCAGGTGTAGAAACCCATTGCATAAATTTTTGAAACATTCTCTCTCGAACATCAATTGCAAAAGACTCATCAAGTTCTGCAGCCATCCCTTTTAAATCCCAACGTGAGAAGTAGATACCACTCTTTACAGGTGGCATAATCTCCTCATAAATCGCTTTTAGATAATCTGGATAATCATCATAACTTTCCTCAGAGCAACTGTTATCTACACAAGCATCAACCATTGCTCTTTTTTGCATCTCTTCAAATTCATTTCTTAATTCGTTCAAATCTTGAATATTCATTCTCTCTCCCTACTCTTTTATATAGTTTTCAAATATTTCATGTGCCAATGCTTCATCAACCAACACACCATTTTTCGATATATATGTACCAAAAAGCTTCTCACCTTCACGAACAACAAAATCACATTTGCCATATACCTGTACAAACTCATCAGCTTCATCCAAAATTTCAACAACCTCTTCTTGGTACTCTGACGCAATATAAGCACCGTTGACATGTGATTTTTTCATATTCGATACAGTAAAGTAAAAATCATCAGCTCGTATATTCATAGGTATCATCATCGCATCTGCGCCATTTGCTTTTATCTCTTTGTTCAACATGACAAAAAGTCTGTTCGTACTTGCACTCTCAGCTATGAGCCCATAGAGTTTTGTCTGTTTTTTTATAGCATCGTCTGCATTCATTGTTGCTACTACTTCTAAATGTTCACTCATTCTATCCCCCATAACGCTTTTGCTTCTTCCTCTTCAATACTGCATCTACGACACATCACTTCACCACCTGTATAAGCAAAGAAACTGCCACATTCATCACATCGTCTCATATCAAAACGAACAAGTGTTTCTATCTTTGGTTCAAAGAAATTTCCAAGTGCAAAACTTTTTCTCAGTGTAAGAGAATCTACTTCACACACATCATGACAGCTGTGACATTGCACACACGCAAGTGGATTAAAGTTGATTACACTGCCTCTAGCATCAGAACTTAGTGCTCCTGTTGGACAGATTCTATAACACATTTGACAGTTTGTACATGTAGTTTCATCCAAATCTTTTTGTGAGATAAAAGAGATATCTTCTATAGCGATATTATGAAATACTTCAGGTACTTTTGCACGCTTCATTGCCATAAGCAGTAAACTTCTTCTTTCTGGTATGTTCTTGGATTTTATTTTTGCTATATCATCATTTGTTACTGTATGGGTTTTGATATCTTCATCACTAGATTCTACTCTGTTTTGAAACTGCTCTTTAATGGTAAGTACTTTCTTAACACCCTCTTTTGAGAGAAGTTTTCTTCTTGTTATACCATCTTCTTCTTTTTCAAAAGTAACATTCAGAGTTGCAACACGCAACTCTTTATCTTGCATCATAGCTTCAAGTATAAAGTTTACCTCCTCGGCTCTTTGCTCAATAAGTGATAAATTTGTACTAGCTATTGGGCAATCTTTACACGGTCCAATATCAAGTGTGAGTTGTTTGTCAGAGATAAGTGTTATACTTAAAAGCTCCTCAACACTCAGTGCAGCGATACAAGGAAACTCCTCATCTTTACAGGTAAAAATCTCTCGATCTTCTTCTAAAAATTTAAAAATATAGTTTAAAGGTTTAAAATCATCAAGAGAGTATGCATCTGTTGGACATGCAGCCAAACATCCTCCACATCCAATACAATCACTTGGTGTAAAAGATATTTGAGAGTTATCTATCTTAATAGTCTCAACAGGACACACCTCTACACAACTGTTACAAATGGCAAATTTGTTAGAGGTATGTACACATTTTGCTACATCTAAAGTAAGTAAACTCATGCTTGGTAGTCATATCCGTTATTTTTAAGTTGTGTAAGATATTCAAAATCACTTAACATAAACTCTAGTGCAAGATCAGCTACATCAAAGTAAAGAGCCGTCCCTGCTTCACTTTTTACATTAAGTAAAAACATTGGTGCCCACTCTAAGAGATGCTCTTTTAAAAAATGGTATTCTATATCTGCTATCTCTGCTGCTGCATGGAAATCATCAGCTTCTAAGGCTTTGAGCTCTGATTCACACAACTTATATAAAAATTCAAACTCTACAGCGATATGATCAGCACTCATAACACGAGCCTTGTCAAGTTCTACTCTAAAATCAAAATCATTAAAAAGCTTTTGCACAGGATTATCTCCACCTGTTTCCATCATCTGATCTTCACGCATATAAAAAGATTCATATGGGATCAAATGGAGTAAAAAAAGATTAGTAAAATCAACATCAAGATATTTTTCTCGTAAATCTTTTGAGTTTAACTCTTTGCGTTTTTGCCAATCTTTATATGTTGGGAAAAATGCGAGCATATTCTCATCTGTCTCTATTGATTTTAATAGCCCTTCATCAACTTCACTCATCATAAGTCGTGAAGTAAGTGCATAAAGATTTATACGTGCGATTTGTTGTTGTTTTAAATCATTATTCATAAATAATGTACCTTTGGATATTTTATTCTATTTGCATTATAGTAGAAAGTATATTAAAGCCACACATAACGTGGGCTTTAATAAGAAAATTAAGCTTTGATATTAACTGCGTACGCTTTGTTGGACAAAGGTACAGCTGGACGCTTAATATGTTGTGGACGACGTAATTTATCGTTATGGTCAAGTGGACGAGTAAGTTGATCTCTCCACGCTTGATACACTTTAAAGTTGTTTTCATAGTTCACAACGATATCACCAATCTTATCATCAGCATGCGCTTTTTCGATGATAACTTTTTGGTGCCATGCATGGTTACCCGCAATTGGATCTGGATGTGAAGGAGCAACTGCATTTTGCCATGAACCACTCAATCCATCCCACCAGATATTGTCAAGATCTTTATTGTACTCTTTAAATCTCCACAGATTATGACCAGCATGACGTTTTTGGATACCTGCTACAGGTTTCAGTGTTCCAGTTTTTCCATCATTTGTCATCTCATAAAGAGGTGCACCAACACCCATAATGCCAAGTTTATGTTCAAACCCTGGAATCTCTATAGAATCTTTAAGTTTCCATCGCCCTGCATGGTGAGAACACGCAAGTACACCAGGACGTGTAGCTTCTGTTGGAACAGCCATACCAACAAAGTAACCAGAGTCAAGACCAGAAACTGTATCTGTAATCTTAACACGGATAGCATCTCCACGTTTGATACCAAGTTTCTCAGCATCTTTTGTATAGATCCAAACTGGATTATGGTTTTGTGAAATCTCCATAAGGTGTTTAGAGTTTACTGAACGCGTATGGATGTTATACGGTAATCTAAATACTGTATTTAATGCGAACTCATTATCACCTTTCATCATAGAGTGGTGAACATGTGTTACAATATGTTCCATTTTCTTGTATTCACCTGCATTTCTAGGGTAAACTGGAACAGCATACTCTGGCCATTTCCACTCAGCAAACCACTCAGAGAAGAACTCTAGTTTTTTACTTAATGTATGGAAACCTGCAAGCACTTTATCATCTTTTACTATACCAATAGAGTGTTCTCTTCCATCATGCTCAACCCATAGTGTTCCAAAAGCATCTTTTTTCACATGATCTTTATGATATTTTTTACCATGAGCATATACATACTCACCGTCAACACGCAACTCTTCTTCTTGTGATTTGTACACATTAGTTTTCTCAGTCCAAGCACCATGATCTCTCATATAGCTATATACTGGGAACTCTTCACTTTTGTACATTTTTGTTGCTGTTTCTTTCAATCTTGGTAAAAGAGAAAGTGCTGCATCAAAATACTCAGGAACAGTTACTGCACGAGATGGATCTTTTTTACTTGCCCAGTATTTTCTAATACCCAAGCTTCCATCTGGATCCACATAGTGAACCATAATGTTTGGCCAGAATTCACTCTCTTCCCAAACTTCACCAAGACCAAACTTCATATGCGCTTCAAGTGTTGCACGAGCAGGATCTTTTGCTTTCCAACCAGCTTTTTCAGCTGCAACACGCAATACTGCCTGACGGAACTCAATACGTTGCTCAGGTTTAGAAGGAGTTGATTGTTGATCATTTCTCTCACCAGCAAGTCCAACAGGAAGTACATAGTCACAATACCAGTTTGTTTCAGACCATGTAGGAGAAAGGTTAAAGCTAAGCTCAAATTTGTCTTCACGTTTAAGCGCTTCAATCCATCTAAAACCATCTGGGTTAATCCATACTGGATTATACATACGAGGCATATATACTGCTACGCTCTTAGGAATTTTAAGCCCTTTTTTCGTCCACTTCTCATACCAAGCATCATCCATCATAAGGTGAGGCATAATATGACTCATCTCATAAGATGAAAGTGGATACTCAGGTGGCCAAGGAATCTCATTCCATACATCAACTTTAGCAGGTCTCTCACCAGCAACAGTAGCTTTATCACCTTTACCAGCAACAGAAATCTCATGCCAGTGGTGGAAACTAGTTCCTCCGATATCACCACGAAGTGCTCCACGAAGTGCTAAAGAAAGGAAACCAGCACGAGTAATCATCCAACCACCACGGTGAGCAATCGGACCAGCACGCCATAAATATGTAGCGATTTTATCACCAGCATCTATGTACATTTCCCATAGTTGATCAAGTTTATGTTCCATACCTTCAAGCTTACACTCTTTAAGTACAAACTCTTTTGTATATGGTGCATATAACTCTCTTGCTAACTTGATGAAATCTTCGTATGTATCACCCTCTGGCATTTTAGAGATATAACCATACCCTACCATCTTTTGTAGATACTCTTTGTTCGCCATTAAACGATCCCAGTTTACCCACTCTTTTACAAAATCGTGAGCAACTAAATCTTCACCGTTTTTATCTTTCTCATGTAAAACACGATTTGCAAGATATAAATAAAGTGCAGTTTCAGTTCCTGGCCAACAAGGGATCCATAGATCTGCAATACCAGCAGAGTTACTCATACGAGGATCAAGAACAACCATTTTTGCACCACGTTTACGTGCATCAGCGATAAGACCTGCTGATTGTTGGAAGTAGTGACCTGCATCAGCAGCATGAGATGACTGTAAGAAAATCAACTCAGCATTTGCCCAATCTGGTGAGTTTCTATCATCATTTGCCCATTGGATAGTACCTTGACGAGCACCAGCAGAACAGATATTTGTATGTGAATTATATCCATCAATACCCATAGAGTGTGGTACACGGTGACCAAAACCATTTTCATTTGGACGACCAACATGGTAGATAATCTGTTTCTTAGAGATTTCATCACCTTTTTTAAGCGTATCGTGCATCTTCTTACCGATTGCAGCCATCGCTTCATCCCATGTAGTACGAACCCATTTTCCTTCACCACGTTTAGAACCTGGAGCTCTTTTTAATGGGAATGGAATACGATCTGGATCATACATTTGTGACGTTACTGCATAACCTTTTGCACAGTTTCTACCACGAGAACCTGTATGAAGTGGATTACCCATATATTTTCTAACTGTCATAGTATCTTTATTTACCCATGCAGTAAGACCACAACCAGCTTCACAGTTTGAACATACTGTTGGAACGATAGTGTAGTTGTTTACTTGAATCCCATCAGGATTATCAACACTTCTTACACCATGACGCTCGATACCACCGCGTTTCCAGTCACTTCCATCGAGTTCTTGGAAGTTATCCCACTCAGAATGGTCAGGATAAAATCCAATATGATCTGGAGTATTTGTAAATTTTGAATCTTTTACAGATTCTGCAACAGCGTCTGTACTAAAGACACCCTTTGCAATAGCTACACCTGCAACGCTAAATGCAGCACCTTTTAAAAATGTTCTTCTACTTTGTAAATACATTTAATTTTCTCCCTAACTAAGTGGTAATAATTGTGGAATGACAAGCCATACATGCTTCACGATCCACAGACCTGCAATTGCTAAAATAGCTGCAAGATTTAACATCGCATTACTTTTACTTGTTCTATAAAGTGCGATAAGTAACATTGGTAAAATATATGCTACCCATTGCCCTATCCAGAACATTGTTGCATATTCTCCGTCACCTTTTACATAATGTAAAATTGCCGCAACTTCTTCAGCTTTCATAGCACCAAAAATGTATTCAGACATATAGATGATAAATGCCATTAAAGCACTTAATCCTAAAATAGAAGCAAAAAAGTTCTTTGTACTCTCACTTAGTTTATTGCCACCAAGCAAGATGATAGCAGCTGAACCTGAGAGTGTTGCTGCTAAAATCATTTGAGCAGCTTCTGTTGGCATTTGCCAAAGTTCACGAGCTGTAGCTTCTGCCATAATTCCTGCTGTATAAAGTGTTACAGGGATAGCAAGAAGTGTAACCCAAAATAATGTTTTATCAAAGAATGCTACAGGCTCTTTTGTAAGTAAACATTTCTCTTTTCTAATCATTGCGGCAATCATTAAAAATTCAAGACCAACAAAGATAGTTGCCATCCATGCACCAACAGTAATTGCTGACGTTAAGTGTGGATAGAAAAAGATATGCCACATTCTAAATGGCTGGTGTAAATCCGCCAATGTAAAAAGCAAGAAAATATTCATCATGATAAATGAAGCAATCATCACAGATGTTCTTAAACCCTTCATCTCTTCTGGATTACGTCTAAGTAAAAGGAAAAGCATAAACACTAAACCTGTACCTATACTTTTTGCCCACATATTCATAGTAACATACCAGCCCCAAAATACTTCTGGCAGTGCTACATCCAAAGTTACTACTGCATTTGTTGCAGCTAAAGTTTCATGTACCATTAGTGATGCCCTCCTAGTGGAAGATGTGTAATATTGTTAAATAGGTTATAACCCTCTTCACGTTTTGAAGCAAGTGGATTCAGATGAACTTGACCACCACCAACATAGAAGTGATGAGGATTAGTACCCTTCTCAGGTTTACGAACCATTACATCACCTTGATGCTGTTGAATATATTTAGAGATATTTGATGTTGGATCTTCCAAGTCACCAAAGATATTTGCTTCAACAGGACACGCAACAACACACGCAGGCATTAAACTTGATGCAATACGGTGTGCACAGTATGTACACTTGTCAGCAGTTTGTGTTTCAGGATCAATATAGATAGCACCATACGGACATGCCATAACACAACCAGCACAACCGATACATCTCTCTTTATCAATGTTTACAATACCATTTTCAATATAATGAAGAGCAGATACTGGACAGATTCTCTCACATGGAGCATTCTCACAGTGATTACATCTAAGCGGTGTAAATGTTCTTTTTGTTTCAGGATAAGTTCCCACATCCACATACTTAACACGAAGTCTCCATGTACTTAGTGGAACCTCATTTTCCACTTTACATGCGATCTCACAACCTTTACATCCCATACACAGGTGTAAATCAACTAGGAAACCTAATTGCATATATTCTCCTTTTGCCAAAAATGGCTAGTTTCAAGTTTTATAACTACGACTAATTTACATTAAAAGAAGCCCTTATGCACGGCATTAGAGGCTTTTTTTACTGTGTATATGTTAGCTAACTTAGCTTAAAGAATATATAAAAATGTGATATTTATTTGTGATTGTGATAGGAATGTGTATATTTAAAAAACTTATATTTTGTAGAGTTATAGTAGTTATAAATTTAAAATATATTGGGAAAAAAAAGCTGTTTTAAGGGTATACTCTGTATACCCTTTTTATCAATCTAAACGAACACGAACAGACTGTTCATGTGCTGTAAGACCTTCAGTATTTGCAATTAAAGCACACTCTGAACCTATCTCATTAATAGCTGCTTTGGAGAATGAGATAATAGAACTTTTTTTCATAAAATTTTCTACGCTTAACGGTGAATAAAACTTCGCCGTACCTCCAGTAGGCAGCGTATGGTTAGGACCAGCAATATAATCCCCTATCGCTTCAGGAGTGTTGTGTCCTAAGAAAATTGCACCTGCGTGTTTAATGTATGGAAGCAATTCAAAAGGGCTTTGTGTCGCTACTTCCAGATGTTCTGGTGCTATTTCGTTCATAAGAACAATCGCTTCATCCATAGATTCTGTCACTATAATAGCTCCACGATCTTCTATAGATTTTCTCGCAATAGCTTCACGAGGAAGTTTTTGTAACCAGTTTTCAATCTCAACCTTTACAGCATCAGCCAATTTTTGTGATGGTGTTATCAAGATAGAACTTGCCATCTCATCATGTTCTGCCTGAGAAAGCAAATCTATCGCCATATGGGAAGCATTGGCACTATCATCTGCCAAAATACCT
>JAMOSN010000007.1 GCA_027068455.1 Sulfurimonas sp. | reverse complement strand
GACAAAAACGATTTTAATGGATAAGTATCCTGTATTTTCTCTCGAAATTGCTAAAAATGAAACAACATTTTCCTCTGTTTCACAGATTATTGACTACTTAAAAGCAAAAGTTGACAACCACCCTATCGCTACATTCATTGCTCTTTTTAACCATTACGAACATACATCAAACCTGAGTGATAGTATGATTAATCCTGAGATTAAAGATGCTCAGAACCTTATTTTTTGTTTTGGAAAACAGATTCCAAATACAAAAATTTTAGCAGCACGTCCAAGAAGTTTTGGTGTAAGTGAACTAGAAAACTCTTTTGTAATCGATTTTTTAGAAGCACCTAATGAACAACTTCATAAAGTTATGGAAGATTGGGCTAAATCTGTAGCTAACAAGTAAGAGAAAAACTCTTATTATCTCTTCTTTTAAAATAAGCACATAGTATTAACTGTAACGCTTGAAACGCACAGCGTTACTTTTTGGATTTGAGATAAGTGCTTTTTGATATGCTATCATTTTATAAAACGGGTCTAAAAAGGATTGCAGTTGCTCATTTGTAATCGATTCTATCTGATGTTGCGACAACGCTTCAAGTACAACTAAAGTAGATTCTATGGTTGAGAGATAGTTTTGTTGCGGTTGCTCTTTTATCTCGTATGCTGATATTTTATCTGTTGTAAAGCTCATATGGGGAAGCTTTTGAAGATTTTTACTATGGTAAAAAATCGACTTCGTACATGCCCACGTCGAGTCTATAAGAAAGACAGCCAGTGGCTTATCTGCCGTTTTTGGATAGGTAGAAGATATATCTACAGCCTCTTGAGATGGGAAAAGGATATAGCTTTGGTGGGTTTGTATAATCTCATTGACCCTTGCGTGTTTGGTAAAATCTATCCCTACAAAAAGTTCAGAGTTTAGTAAGCTTTGATGAGTAAAATGCCCAGTATTGTTTTTAACCTTTTTAAACTCTTTAGGGTGCATCAGTATCACAAACTTTGTCTGCGTATCTATTTTCTGACAATATTTGCACATACACGAACTTTTAGGTCTGTAACATTTATAACATTTTTCTCTATCACCATAATATGTCTGTTTCATTAATGCAATTATAGTAAAATATTCTTATGAACGAAACAATACACTACGATGTTATCATTATAGGTGCTGGTGCTGCTGGAATTATGGCAGCTATTACAGCTGCTAGAGATGGTAAAAAAGTCCTTCTTTTAGAAAAACTCTCCAGCATAGCTTCCAAACTCAAAGCAACAGGTGGTGGAAGATGCAATATCACCAACACCCTTGATGATGAGGAGTTTATGGCACGTTTTGGGCGAGATGGTCGCTTTATGCAAGATGCACTCAAACATTTCAACCATAAAGAGCTTATCATATTTTTAGATGAGATAGGTGTTGCTACCCATGCACCCGATGGATTTCGTGTCTTTCCCACATCACACTCCTCTCAAACCATCATCGACGCACTGAGAGCCGAGATGCAAAGAGTGGGTGTTACCATTATGTGTAAACAAAAAGTGGAGAGAATTTTATTTCATGCCAATGCCATAGCAGGTGTTAAAACAGCAACAACCACATTTTATACCAACAATATCATTATAGCAACAGGAGGAATGGGCTATCCTGTCCTTGGTGCAGAGGGTGATGGATATACACTGGCAAGTGAAGTGGGGCATAAAATAACCGAAATAAGCCCCGCTATGATGCCACTCAAAACAAAAGAAACATGGGTAGCAAACTGTAGAGCTGACACCATACCAAAAGCACAGTTGCGTGTTGCACTTAAAAAACACAAAAAACTGCGCGCCCAAGGGGATTTGATATTTACAAAAACAGGTATCCGTGGTCCTGTTGTGCTTGATTTTTCACGTGAAATCACGCCCCTTTTAGCAAAATACAAAGAGGTACCACTTCTTATCAATATGACAAAAGGGATGGATGAAGATACCATTGGCAGGCATTGCAAAAAGGTTTATAAATCCAACACGCAACAAAGCATTTTAGATATAGTCACGACCTTGCTCCCTCAGGCTCTTTCACGTGAAATTATCACCCTTGCCTCTTTGGATCCTGATGAAAAGTTTAAAAAAATAGAAGGCTCAAAAAAAGCAAAACTCTTTTCACTCCTTGCATGGACACCACTCACCGTTACAGGACATGATGGGTTTAAGATGGCGATGATAACACGTGGAGGGGTTCGATTAAAAGAGATAGACCCAAAAACGATGCAAAGTAAAATTCTTAAAGGTTTGTACTTTTGTGGAGAGGTGATAAATCTTGATGGTCCATGTGGAGGTTACAACCTCCAATGGAGCTTTGCTAGTGGTTATTTGGCTGGAAAACTACTCTAACTACTCTTTTGGTTTGGAGAGTAGCACACCAAAAACACGCAACTCTTTATGCCCTATATAGTAAGGTTCCCACCATTTTATAGCTGTTGGTACACTCAAGTTAAGTAAAAAGATAGCACATATCAGTGTATAGAACTGTTCAAAGTCTATGATATGGTTATCCACATAAGCTATATCTATCACGATAAAAGCCAGCTCAGCACGCCCAAGCATCCCAAGCCCAACCATCACACTCTCATGCCATTTGTATCCACCTGTGTATTTTGCCCCAAGTCCAGCAGAGAGCACCTGCAACACTAATACCAGCAAAAAAAGTGTAAAAACAGCAGGTAAAATATCTAAAAGCACCTTATAATCAAAAAGAAGTTTTGTACCAAGCTCTACAAAGAAGATAGGTCCAAAGATGGTATATGCCAAATGGTTGATGACAAATTCACTCTCTCTTTTATGGGAGCGCAACTGATTGTCAACTTTAATCACAAAATACTCTTCTCTTAAAAACAACCCTGCAAAATAAGCACCAATTGCAGGATGAAAACCAAAATAATCAGCAATAGCACCAAAAACAAAAGCGGTAAATATCATCACAAGTGGTGTAAATTTTCCACTGTAGGCAGTCAAAAGCTGACGAATCCCCAAGTACTTTCTCACTTTGACCGCTATAGTAAAAAATCTACCGTGCTCTTTACCCTTCTCTTTTTGTAATGAATCGGGAAAGAGTACCATCCCGATAAAACTGATAACAGCAAAAAAGAGAACAACTTTGAGCAATATCCACCCTATAGCACCCATATCAACATTACTTTGAAGCGTATCTGTTGTACTGATAGCGATTGGAATCATTATGGAAAGCCCAACAAGGGAGAGAATATCATCAACCACCGCAGCACTCATAATAGCAGTAGAAGCTGTTGTTTTATGTAGATTTTGCTCCCGCAGACTCACCATAGTCAAACTCACAGCTGTAGCTGTCATGGTAAGACCCCATATCATTTGGGCATTAAAACTGTATCCAAAAACTCCAGCTGTATAAAACCCTGCAAAAAACGGGAAAATGGCACCAATAACAGCTATACCGAAACTACGTTTAAGCCCTTGGATAAAATGGTTTAGATCCTCATCAAAACCAAGAGCAAACATCACAAAAACGATACCCCAGTCACCTATGGCTTCCAAAATTACATTATGTTCAGGAAGGATACCGATATTT
>JAMOSN010000006.1 GCA_027068455.1 Sulfurimonas sp. | reverse complement strand
TCCACTACATCACATTCACTAAAGAGAGATAATGAAAAAAAACAATATTAGTATTATTATTTTAGCTGCTGGAAAAGGCAGCCGTATGAAATCAAACAAAGCAAAAGTTTTACATGAGATCAGTGGAAAACCTATGCTTTATCATATCATTAAAGCATCACAAGAGATATCTGATGATATTACAGTAGTCATTGCACACCAAAAAGAGGCTGTACAAGCGACGATGGAGTCTTATTTTGACAATATCAACTTTGTTGTACAAGATGCAGATAATTATCCAGGAACTGGTGGTGCTATGAAAAATGTTCATCCTAAGAACAATAAGGTTTTAGTTCTAAATGGAGATATGCCACTCATTACGGCTGATGCTTTAAAAGGATTTTTAGAGATTGATGCTGATATCATTATGAGTATTTTTGATCTTGAAGATCCAAGCGGTTATGGGCGTGTTGTGATTCAAGACAATCATGTGCAGTACATAGTAGAACAAAAAGATGCCAATGAAGCAGAACTCAATGTAACAACTGTCAATGCTGGTATTTATGCCTTTTCAAAAGAGGTCATTGAGAAATATATTCCACTTTTAAGTAATGACAATGCTCAAGAGGAATACTATCTGACAGATGTTATTGCCATGGCTAAAAAGGATGGTTTAACTATCGTACCTCTTTTAGTAGATGAAGAACATTTTAAAGGGGTGAACTCTAAAAAAGATTTAGCAGAATCTGAAGAGATTATGCAAGATCGTATTCGTACAAAATGGATGCAGGCTGGAGTTATTATGCAACTACCTTCTACTATCTATATAGAAGAGAGTGTTGTTTTTGAAGGCGAATGTATCGTGGAAAATGGTTGTCGCATCACGGGTGAGAGTAAAATTGTAAATTCCCACATCAAAGCACACTCCGTTGTTGAAGATAGTGTTATGATAAACTCAGATTGTGGTCCGATGGCACATCTTCGTCCCCTTTCACATATCACAGATACACATATTGGTAACTTTGTAGAAACAAAAAAATCTACTCTTCATGGTGTGAAAGCTGGTCATCTTAGCTATATAGGTGATGCAGAAGTTGATGAGGGAACAAATATCGGAGCTGGAACTATTACATGTAATTATGATGGAATTAACAAATATAAAACTCTTATAGGTAAAAATGTTTTCATTGGCAGTGACACGCAACTTGTAGCCCCTGTAACTATTGAAGATGATGTGATGATAGCAGCGGGTAGTACGGTAACAAGTGGTACAATCAAAAGTGGAAATTTAGCAATTAGTAGAGTAAAACTAAGACTTATTAAAGATTTTTATTATAAATTCTTTTCTAAAAAATAAATTCAGTTTCAAAGAGAATTTCTTGGTGAAATATCAAGAATCTTTGTCAAGAAAGATTATAGAAACTTTAAGACAACAAAAGCTATCATTGAAGTTGTTAAAAAGATGATGTATGATAAGGTGAAAGAGCTCGAAATTTATTATAGTTATGGTTCTTTGGAAAAAAATTTCTTAAGACTTTTACACATGTATAAAATGCCCTATGAACCACTAGGAGAGCCTCAAAAACATGGTCTCTTCGGTGTAAGATACCCATGTGTACTCCATACTACAAAACTAGGAAAAAACAACGGTTATGAATAAAAAAGTTACCTTACTCTTAATAACAGCTTCTTTATATGCGCAAACAGATGATATTTTAGCTTCTATTACAAAAGATGTTGCATATTTTTCTCAAGTAGCAACAATTACCAAAGAGAATGAACACTATAAACCCTATATCATCTCAAGCTTTAAAGGAAAAAAATTAGAGCAATTGGGAGTATCAAATTTACAACAGGCTTTAGAGATTGTACCTGGTGTTGATATTGCAACTGATAACTTAAACAATAAAACACCTATTTTTCGAGGTTCAAACCCTTCAGCTTATGGGCAAACCCAACTTTTCATTGATGGTGTTTTGGTTAATAATCTCTTTTTTGATGGATATTCAGAGTTTCTTTATATGCCTATTGAGATGATTAAACGTATAGAAGTCATTCGAGGTCCAGGAAGTAAAACAGAAGGTTTTAATGCCTATGCAGGTTCTATCAATGTTATTACCTATGCTGAAAACTTTAAAGGATTCAAAAAAGAGGATAAACTAGTTTTTAAATATGGTTCATACGATTACAGAATGGGTGGATTTGTCAAACACTTTACAGATGAAAACTTTACAACAACTATAGATTTTTCATACCAAAAAGACAACAAATCGCTTTATGCAGGACCTGACGGACTTTCTCAAAATATTTTTGGAGCTGCAAACGCTCACCTCTCAAAAGACGGTGATGCTCCAGTATGGTTTGAACAGTATAATTTGGGAATTAACATTGCCTATAAAAAATTTTACTTTAAAGGTAGACTTATTGATCACACACAGGGGAGTGCTTATGGTATCAACCTTGCTCTGCCTCAACCACAAGACAGAGTTAAAACTCCAAACTATTATGGGGAAATAGGTTATAAAGCCAAAGTTAATACAACAACTATCGATATCAAAGCTGGTGTTAAGTATGATGCTTTTGATTCCGATTCCAAACTAGGACCTGATGGACTTAAACTACCAAGTACCACGGGTGGCATCGCTGTATTTAATGATGGAATATATGGAAAACACTATGCTCAACAAAGAACTCTCTATCAATCAACTTCCATTAAATATAAGCAGTTGAAAAAACATATTATTACTGCAGGCTATCGTTTGGTTGATGAGAAAACAATAAAAACCACTACCAAACTTTCAAATAGGGCTACAGGTGATGTAGCACTTGTTGACTATACAGACACACTTCCGTTTTTTGATAAAAATGCGAAACGAGATATCTACACCTTTTATATCCAAGATGAATTTAATTATAGTAAAAATCTAAGCTTTATTTATGGATTAAACTATGAGACTACAAGTTATCAAGATGCAGGAATAGAACCACGTTTCTCTATGGTTTATCAAATAAACAGCCAAAATATCATAAAAGCGATATACAGCCATTCTCATAGAAATCCATCCTGGCAAGAGATGTTTACTATGAACAATAGAGCCAGAGTCGGTAATGTCGATCTCCATCCTGAAAAGGTAGTAGCCTACGAACTAGCTTACATTAAAAGATTCTCTGAAGATTCCTACTTCCAAGGCAACACTTTTTATCTAAAGAACAAAGATCAAATTTACAACGCTTCAACGAACCCTCTATATACAAATGCTGTAGATACCGACTTGTATGGTATAGAGCTTGAATATAAAACCCATTTTAGCTCAGCTGATGAATTCTATATAAACTACTCTTATGTCGATGGCGATTCTTATGTTAATAAACTTGATGTTTCAGAAAACTTAAGTGATGTTGCACACCATTTGGCAAAAGCATATTATATTTATAATTTTAATTATTCATTATCTTTGGGTTCTTTAGTCAAGTTTGTTGATTCAAAGGATAGGAAAACAGGAGACACACGACCATCCCTTCCTTCTTATACAACAGTTGATATGACACTCTCTTATCATAATTTAGCTCATAGATATAAGCTCCTACTAAGTGCAAAAAATATTTTTGATGCCACTGTGAAATATCCATCA
>JAMOSN010000005.1 GCA_027068455.1 Sulfurimonas sp. | reverse complement strand
AAACCATCTTTACTCTGTATTGTATCAAGCCACTCTCCTTTTGGTGCAATGAGAAGTTGTTGTGCAAAGTATTTTCCAAACTTTTTGTTCAAATCTTCTATAGAAAGTGTCTCTTTTTTTCGTTTTAACTCTTTTGGGTTGATATTTTGTAGTAGTTGATACAAACTCTTTGTTTGTTCTTTTGTAAGTCTGTTAAAATGAATATGAAAAAGGCTAAGAGACTCTTTTTTTGAATAATCTTTGAGATGTTCTTTGTAAAATTTCTCTAACTCCAGTTCACTTGGCTCAGTCTGCTTCTCTTTTGAATTTAAAATAGCATACATCCTTTGTAGAACTATTTTTTCTATAGTAGGATCATTTTGTGCAAGTTTGAGTGCTTCGGCAGCTTTGAGCAGTACTTTTTTCTTATAAAGTTCCTTTTGCGTGGCTTTTTTAATGTTTATATTCTTGTCAAAGAGTAATTTATACTGTTTTTGAGCAAGAGAACGTTCCTCTTTTGATATACGAATGAAGCGTGATTGTTGTACGGTTTTAAGTTGTTTTTGTTGTCTCTGTGGTTGTAAGGTAGAGTATATGAGATAGAGTACACTACCAAGGAGCAAAAAGTGCAGTAACGGCTCACGCAGAATATAATAAATAACAGTTTTCAACTTAACTCTTTTACAATCTATTTATGTGTATAATATACTGAATTAACTAAAGAAGGTATTAATATGGTTTTAGTAACTGGTGGTGCAGGGTACATTGGTTCGCATACATGCGTGGAGCTTAGTGAAGCAGGGTATGATTTTGTAGTCTATGATAATCTTTCAAACTCTTCACAAGAAGCACTCAAGCGAGTGGAAAAAATCATAGGTAAAGCAATAAAGTTTGTCAAAGGGGATATTCGTGACAGAGAAAAACTGCAAGAGACTTTTGATACGTATAAGATAGACTCTGTTATTCATTTTGCAGGACTTAAAGCTGTTGGTGAGTCGGTTGAAAAACCACTCAAATATTATGATAACAATATTTGTGGGACAGTGGCTCTGTGTGAAGTTATGGAAGCAAATAACTGTAAAAATATTGTCTTTTCATCTTCAGCAACAGTCTATGGAGACCCGCATACTACACCGATAAAAGAGGACTTTCCTCTTAGTGCTACAAACCCTTATGGAAGAAGTAAGCTTTTTATTGAAGAGATTTTGCGTGATCTCAATGTTGCAGACAGTAGTTGGAGAGTGATACTACTGCGTTACTTTAACCCTGTAGGTGCGCATAAGTCAGGTACAATAGGCGAAGATCCAAATGGCATACCAAACAATCTTATGCCTTTTATCTCTCAAGTGGCTGTTGGAAAAAGAGAAGAATTGAGTGTTTTTGGAGATGATTATGATACCCATGATGGAACGGGTGTAAGGGATTATATTCATGTAGTAGATTTGGCAAAAGGGCATGTAAAAGCACTTGATAAAATGAAAAAGATGCAAGGTGTTCTTACTGTAAATCTTGGAACAGGTAAGGGTTATTCTGTTTTAGATATGGTGCGTGCCTTTGAGAAGGCATCAGGTAAAAAAGTACCTTATAAAATAGCACCGAGACGTCCTGGAGATATTGCCAAGTGTTATGCTGATCCAAGCTATGCAAAAAAGGTTCTTGGATGGAAAGCTACGCGTGGCGTTGATGAGATGTGTGAAGATAGTTGGCGATGGCAATCAAACAACCCGGATGGCTATAAAAAAGCCTAGTGGGTGTAGAGAAATTGATAGTTTAAGAAAAACTCCAAGATACTCCCTCCAACACCACTGACATCATTGGTATATTTTATACCAACGACAAGATGGTCTTGGAGGTATACTTTTCCCCCATATCCTGCATAAAGACCATATGTAAGCCCGCTGATTTCACTGTTATAATAGGATGAAACTTCAAAAAATGGACGCCATACACGTGTATAGATAGTTGAATTTTGCATACCATAATCAAAAACAACGCCTAGATTATAGAAATCATTTGGAAGTACTTTATAGGATTTGTTTCGTAGTTGTTCTATAACACCTTTATCGCCAGATGCTTCATTATATGATCCGTAATCTGCAGAGAGAATCATTCGCATATCTGGATAACCATTGCGCAGTTGATGACCTAGAAGCGCTTGAATATATGTCCCATCACCTATATATACATTATCTTGAGAGTTGTATTTGTTTTTATCAATACGTACTTCAAGAGAAGTTGAGTTGAGTATGTTATAGATAAGTGTTGTTGAGAGCATATTCTTCATTCCACCAAGATGCAGTTGAATAGATTCATCTGCTGTTATATTTTTAGCGGCCTCTGCTTGAAAACTAAAGTAATTATTCAGTTTATATTTCCCCTTTATATCAGCTGTATAGTAGCTTGCCATAGAGTTGGACTTTCCTATGGAAGCATCTATCTCTCCCTTGTCAAAAAGCTGTTTGAATCCACCATATATCTCCGTAGAACTCGAAGGTATATAAATAAGAACATCTTTATCTAAGCTAGAGTTTTTGTAGTAGTTGAGGTGTGCAAATATATACATACCGTCTGCAACATAAAATGCATTATTAAGTGTTATATATTGACGAAGGAGTGGATCTTGGTTATAGTAAGATGTTTTTACCTCAAACATATCACTACGCTCTTTTGTATAGTTAAGCATTGATATATAGGCATTTTTATTTTTCTCATTCTCCTCGAGTGAATCAAAGGCAAGTGTTTGTGCAAGTGCAATCTCGCCGATTTGATGTGCACCATATGAGGCATCATCACGAGGAATTTTATGAAGATGATAAAACAAAAGATCTTCTTTTTTGGTGTGATCTTCTTCTATGAGTGCATCTGCAAAGTCAAGCCACAGAGGAGGGTTTTGTGTGTGAAGATAGATATTGTGAGCCATATCTATAGCTCCGATTTTAACAGCAAAAGAGTAAGAAAGGTCATTATAGTGTGTTTTTGAGAGTTTGCTTTTTGCATCTTTGAGTTCTTTTGAAAATGTATCAATATGATCAAGGTGTAGAGATACTCGCAGCCAGTCATAAAGAAATTTATCGCTGTTTTTAAGATCTGGATTATCCTGTAACTCTTTTTGCATGTTTTTTCGTAAAGTTCTAAGTGTCTGCATATGGGCATTATTGTTAAACTGTGCTTTATAGATATCATCTTCTAAAAAGAGAAAATTTTTGTTTTGCGTGAGGACTGAGTGCTGGTCTTTGAGCTTTTGCAGATAAAAAGAGGCTTGATTGACATCATGAAGGGTAAAGTAGAGTGCTGCTATTGGCAAGAGATATGCTGATGGAAGTTTAGGATCATTTGTAATGTTGTTAAGTAGTGTTTTAACTTTTTTATTGTTCCCTAATTGTAGATACAAATCAATAATTTGTAATTGAGCACTTATGGTCTTGTTATTAAGAGAGCGGGCTTCTTTCAGGGCATAAAGAGACTTGTCCTGTTGATGCAAAAGAGCATATAAACGCGCTTTTAAAATATAGTAATCTACCTGTTGCAGTAATGATGATTGAGAATTCTCAATATCTTGGAATGTTTTTTCTAAAAGTGTGTACTGTTTTTCTTTGAGCGCAAGATTTGCAAAAGAGTAAAAAAGGTAAGGAAGTTTATACTTTTTAAATGCT
>JAMOSN010000004.1 GCA_027068455.1 Sulfurimonas sp. | reverse complement strand
ATACTCTTGCGTGTTGTGTGAAACAAGATTGTAGTAGCCTATTTTTTCCTTCTCTTCTAAAATCTGAATAAAGATCTCATCATCGGAAATCGTTGGGTTGTAGTTGTGCGTATATTTCATTAAAACTTCTTTTATATTTTCAATTTATAAACTTTTACAGATGGTGTTACTATCACCTTTTCATATAAACTTTTATCATAGTTTTCCAAAACAAAAAGCTGCATATAAGTGGAGTTATATGTTTGTTCATCAACAATCAAAAAAGTATGATAATTACTCATATAAATAACATTTAAATCAGCTGCAAAGCTAATAAATTGTGATTGAACACGCAACTTGCCATCAGCTTGATAGGCTGTTTTAACAAATCTTCTAATTGGTACTGTTTTGTTACCAACACTAAGAGTTGAATTGTTTTTGTTCAAACTAATACCATTACCCATAACTATTTTTTCTCCAAGATCTTTAAAACCTCTTGATATATAAAAAAATGGGCGTTTTTTTGCTTCGCCCGTCATAAGATCAAGGTTGGAAAAAAGTGTTACTGTAGGATAAATATTTAACATACGATATGGCAGATATACATAAATATCTCTTGTTTTTTTGGGGAGTTTTATCTCTGTTTCTAATGTTAATAAAAAATCATTGGCATCATCAAAGCCATAATCTTTCATCATCCGTTCTATAACAGTTCCTGAAACATTATTTTCAAAAGCTCTCTCTTGATATTCAACATCAAGACGTGCCATTTTTACAGCTTGCGCTTGAGGTTTTGTTAAAATATAACTGATAGGAAAATTTCTATCTCCACTGTGCTGTGCACCATCAGCAAGCGTTTTAACATCGGCATAATATCTTATAGGAAAACCATAATCCCACCAACCAATCACATAATCTTCTCTTTGAGTCTTTTTATGCAAGTCTGCTAGAACCTTTACTTCATCAGCATTAAATACTGTTGGAACTTTATATCCTTGAATATGAAAATAATTTGGTAATAAAATAAGAAGAGTAAAAGTTACAGCACTTAAATACTGTAATTTTTTTGTTGGCATTTTTTGCGCTACCTGTACAATCAAAAAAGCAATCCCCATAGCCAAAATCGGCACGGCATAAACAGTAAAACGAAGACCGCCAATATAAGCAACAAAACCAAGTCCCACTAGCGGTAATGAAAAGATCATTATTTTATGACGATATACAAGATAAATATAACCTATCAATGAAACAACAAAAGTGATTATATTTCCACTGATACGATTTGCAAAAGTTTCAAATGAGATATGCCCCGCTTCCCTTACTGTCTGCATAACTGTAAAAAAGTGAAGCCCCAATGCACTACTTCCTTCTGAAATACTCTCCCTAAAAAGATACCCTTTTATCTGATACCAGATAGGATTTATACCACCCGTGATTAAAAATGCAAAAATAGAAACACCCAAAATATAAAAAACATATTTATCAAATTTCTTATTGCTAAAAAGGACAAAACTTACAATTACTAAAACAAGACGGATATATCCGTCCCCATTCATCATCGCAAACATCATAATAGCAAGCAATTTATAATGAAACAAATTTTTTCTGTCAAACACTAAAGTATAGAGTAAGATCAAACCAAAGAATGCAACTTCCAAAGAATAGGATTGTGGATACCACCATCTATAAATCAAGATATCTACCGCAGTAATAAGTAAGTAGATATTTTTATGAGTACTTACAGCCCAAATAATAGACCATAATAAAAACATTGGTAACACAATATTGAGCATATCTGTATCATAATATCCTGCCATAGTACGGTTATAATAACTCCAAGCAATACCGGCAAGTAATGATGCGATGAGTCCCATTTCTAAATTTTTTAAAGTTTTAGAGATCAAAATTATAGGAATGACAACAAGTGAACTTAAAAATACAGGCATATAAAATATAACAGTTTCAAACTTAAAAGGTAAATACTTTGCAAAAAAAGCTGTTAAAAGAGATGGCGCACTCTCTATTGGAGAACCATCATTTGGCTGATGAAAACCTGCTAAAATATCTCGAGCTCCTTCAGCCCAATAATATCCATCATTGGTGTTAATCATAAATTCACCATTAAAATGAAATGGTGCATAATCCTTAAACTGGTAAACCCAGATAAAACGCATAGCAACAGAAAAGGTATATGCAATCAGAATATATAGTAGTGTAAGTTTATTCTCTTGAAGTAATTGTTTCAAGTAAGCCCTTTATAGTATGAAGTTTTTGTTCATATTCATTAATAGATGCTATTTTATCATATTTCATTGCACCTTTCTTTAACAAAGTATATTTTTTTATTAAAGTTTTTAGCACCTCTTCTTGGTATTGCGTGTTACTATGTTTCTCTAATGCCTTAACACGCCATCTATCCATCCCCCAGTAGGTAAAACTTAACTGATCTTGATGCCCTGCGTATTTATGGATAAGTTTTTGGTTGATAAGGGTAAAATCATATTGTAATGCTATTCGTAACCATAAATCATAATCTTCACAAATCTCCAAAGAGGTATCAAACATACCAACTTTGTCAAAAACTACTTGATGCATCATCACTGATGAGGGAGCGATATTGCAATACTCTATATTTTCCAAAAAAGCATTTTTCCCAATTTTGTGAAATTTTTTTGGAATCTTTATCTCTTGATTGTTTTTTATCCACACCTCATCTGTATAACTCACCAAACACGCAGGGTTGTTGCGATGGAACTTTTTTTGAATAGAGAGTTTCTCTTCTTTCCATGTATCATCTGAATCCAAAAAAGCTATCCATTCATGCGTTGCGTGTTGTATACCAGTATTACGTGCTGCTGAGACACCCTGATTGTTTTGATAGATATAGATAATATCTGGAAAATCTTTGCATATATCTTGCGTGTTATCATCGGAACCATCATCCACAACAATAATCTCATCAGGAAGAATAGTTTGTGTATAGAGGGAAGTGATGGCTCTTTTTAGAAGAGTGTAACGATTATAGGTTGGTATAATAACTGAAACTCTCAGCTACCACACCTTAATTTCATTATAGATACTATCACGTTCAACAGGGATAAAACCACTGTTTTTGATAAGTGCTGTAAAATCTTTGACATCAACACCATTGGCACTCTTGGCACCAGCTGCTGAGTTAATCGATTCTTTTTGAATCGTACCATCTAAATCGTTTGCCCCAAACTCCTGAGCAACAAGTGCAAGATTAACTGTGGAAGTTACCCAGTATGCTTTAAGATTAGGCACATTATCCAAAACCAAACGCGCAATTGCATAGGTTTTTAAAATCTCATTTGCCGTAATAGCACGCTCTATTTTGAGGTAGTTATTTTCAGTTTGATATACAAGAGGGATAAAGCAGTTAAAACCACCTGTTTTATCTTGAAGCTCACGGATACGAAGCATATGATCAATTCGATTCTCACGACTCTCTATATGCCCAAAAAGCATCGTCACATTTGATTTTTTTCCGCGTTCATGCCATTTTCTATGGATTTCAAACCACTGGTCTGATGTGACCTTCCCTTTACAGATAAAATCTCTTACCTTTTCATCAAAGATCTCAGCACCACCACCAGGCATAGAATCAACCCCATTTTGAACCATTAAATCAAGGACTTCATCGTAAGAGAGTCCATGGTGACGTGAAAGAAAATCTACCTCAGCAGCAGTAAGTGCTTTAACATGAAGCTGTGGATATTTCTTTTTAATCTTTTTAAAAATCCCCAAATACCAATCGAGTGTTACGTTTGGATTGTGTGCTGAGACAATATGCACCTCTTTGGCATCATTTGCGACAATATTATCTACAATATTCATAATCTCTTCATGACTCATAGTATATTGGTTTGGGTTCTTGCGTGTTGCCGAATAAGCACAGAACTTACATACATCTGCACATACATTTGTGGGATTTATATGACGATTGATATTAAAATATGTCTTTTTCCCATGAAGTTCTTGACGCTTTTTATCTGCAAGTTCACCAAGTTCAAAAAAATCCATCTCATAAAGTGCGACACCATCTTCTAAACTCAGTCTCTGTTTTGCTGCTATTTTTTCTTGTATATCCATCTATTACCTTATAATCCTGGAGCTTTCCACATTGAAGTTGTGATATTATCATCAACTAGCTTTAACTGCACTTCGTATGCTTTTTGCCACTTTATTTTTAAATTTTCATATATTTTTGTATGGTTAAGGTTTGGCTCGTAAAAATGTTGCCATCGAACCAGTTGCTTAACTGCATCCTCAAAATCATTATACACCCCTGCACCAATCCCTGCTGCCATAGCAGCACCAAGTGCTGTTGCTTCGGTCACTTCAGGTACTTTTACAGTTTTTCCTGTCACATCAGCAACAATCTGCGACCACAAACGCCCTTTGGAAGCACCTCCTGCAAATACTATCTCATCTATCTCTATATCTGCATAATGTTGCACATTTTCAAGATTTATACTTGCCACTATAGCAGCATTCTCCTCCAAAGAGTGAAACATTGAAGCGATATTATACTTTTTTTCATCCAAACCAAGGTTTAAAAAGCTAGGAGCAGCATGGTACCATTTGCCATATTTCATCACATCTGAAAATATTGGTAAAATATTATAAGAACCCACTGGGACATCTTGTGCTTTTTGTTCCAAATACTCATACACATCTATACCGAGTTTGTGTGCTTCTTGCTTTTCATAGGCACACAAAGCATCACGAAACCATCGCATCACAAGTCCAGAAAAAAAGCTTATCCCCTCCGCTTGTGAAAGCCCATTTATAACATGAGGATTGACACGCAACGACATATCATCGGGTGGAGGTGTAGTACCTTTGATGTTGACTACCTGTTGCCAAAATGAGCCACCCAAAATCGCAACATCACCTTCACGAATCACTCCAAGACCAGCAGAGCCAAGCTGCACATCACCTCCACCCATCACCACTTGCGTGTTTGTAGAAAGACCTGTTTGTGTAGAAGCCTCCTCAGTGACCGTTCCTATGACGCTTCCCACTTCAAAAACAGGTGGGAATATATTCTCTTTTATGCCAACCTCTTTAGCCATAGAGTTTTCCCAGTTGCGTGTTTGAAGATTAAAGATACCCGTTGTCCCTGCATTACTAGGATCACTTGCTATCACACCACTTAAACGTGCTAAAATCCAATCCCCTATCATAGAGATATAGGCAACTTTTTCATATATTTGAGGACGATTTTTTTTAAGCCACAAAAGTCGTGGCAAAGCACCTAGTGCAAATGTCTGCCCACTTTTTTCATAAAATCGCTTTTCAATCCCATCAAAATTGTTTTGAAGAAAAGCAACTTCCTTAAAAGCACGTGCATCCACATTGGCAACACCCCAGAGTTCTTGTTTGTTTTTATCATAAACAACAATCCCCTCACGCATACTTGTCGCACTCAATGCCACAATCTCTTTGGCATCTATAGATGCTTTTGCTACCACTTCATGTAAACATTCACACACCAACTCCCAGTTGCGTGTTGTATCAAATCCCATAGAGTTACACACATTCTCCTCTTGAAGGTGATGCCACTCCCTTTGCGAAATTGCTATCTGTTTTCCATTAGTATCAAAAAGAACACTTCGAATACTTCCAGTTCCTGCATCTATTGCTAAAAGATATTGTTTCATTTATTGTTTAAGTTTTGCCTGTTCAAGTTCCCAGTATTCCATCTCAAAGCTATCTTTTTCAGAAATACTCTCATATCCACCAAGCTTATCTGCACGCAACACTGCAAGCATTGTATGTTCAACTATATCATAAATAATTTTTGCTTCCTCACGAGTACGTCCAAAACTCACTACTGCCAAATTTTTTATAATCATATAATTTGGTGCGGGATTAAGCATCACCTCTTTTCCTGTAGTATATTTATTAAAATACTCTTTATAAACGGCAATATATCTCTCAAGTCCCCCTATTAAATCAGTATCTTCCATAATAAGTGGTACTCTTTTTGTACGGATAATATGCTCAGGTGTCAAAACACCTCTTGACGCAAATTCTCTCAAGTTCTCTTGTGAAGCATAAAAAGCAGCAAGTGGTGTCTGATTGATTGCAATATGCACTTCATGACCTTTATATTCACTTATAGTTTTGACAACACGGGCAATATCACAATCACTGTGAACATATTTATGTTGAATCTCCACCACTGCATTTTCATCTAAAAAGGCTTCAGCTTTGGAAACTGCTTCTATCATCTTGTCATAAGAGGTTTTGGCATCATCACTAAAGGTAAAGATACCATGATGATGTAAGATAATTCCATCGATCTCATCCCAATTAAGATTTTTGGTTAGTTTATATACCTCTTTTGCAAGATCAAACCCTGGCATTACATAATCAACAATCAAAAAATTTGGAAACAGCTTCACTATATATTCATCACCATTAATAGAATTTGAGATAGTAACAATAGCATCAGCATGTGTATGATCAACAAATTTATAAGGTATAAGAGCATGAAGAATCGCTTCTACCGAAGGATTTGGCGCATCAGAACTTAGTAGAGCTTCTCTTTGTCTGCGGACCATCTCAGTATCACTGATATCATCTTCTTCAAGCATATCCAAAAGAGATTGCATACGAACAGGAGCAAAACCTTCAGCTTTAATATCAGCCAAATTCCAACCACTCCCTTTGACATACAAAATATCCTCACCATCAATTGTACTTTTTAAAGATGTATTACCACCACCATGCAATACCAACTCACTGTTTTTTCCAATAAGGTTCGAAGTATAAACACGCAGGTCCAAGTTACTTTTACACCTGTGAGCTTCCTTTTGAGAATACAAATTGTCCATCGTTCATCCTAATACTTCAAGTTCATCAGTATATTTTTTTTCACAATATGGTTCATATGATGATTTATATACTTTATAGTGAGCTGATGCTTTATGTCCATCAAGCGCTGCCTCATTTTCCCAAGTCTCAACTGCCATAAATTTTTTTGGATTGTTCTCATATTGAAATATCTCATAGAACACGCAACCCTTTTCAGCTTTTGATGGTTGTACCATAGCCAAAAGTAGTTCTTTCATTTTCTCTTCACAACCATCTTTGGCTATAAAGGTAACTCTTTTTGTTATTCTCATTTTAATTTCTCCAAAAATTTAAAAATTATTATATCAAATTTCCATTATAATATAATAAAATATCTCGAAAAATAGAGGAATTATAAGTTGGACTTATTAGTACAAATAGAAAATATTATAGAAAAGAACAGAACAGACTTTGAACTTTCCAAACTATTTAAGCAATATATTAGAGAATACAAAGAATCTTTGCCCGAGCTATTTGAAAAAAACCAAGGAAAAGATTTTTTAGTTCGCCATACTAAAAAACTTGATTCCATAATAGAACTGATGTACAAAACTATTCTTCGTCGTATGTTTGGCAATTATCTTCCAATGAGAAGTTCTATTCCCATCGCCATTATTGCACTTGGAAGCTATGGAAGAGAACAACTATGTGTCCACAGTGACATCGATCTTCTTATAGTTTATGAAGATATTCCAGGATATAACACGCAACTCATCATCGAAAAACTGTTTTATCTTGCACTTGATTCTGGTATGAAGCTTGGGCATCGTGTTCATGAGGTGCAAGATCTTTTTCAAGCAGCTAATGAAGATATAACAATACGAACATCTTTAATGGAATCTCGCTTGATTACAGGCTCCCCTTTTGTATGGCATGCAACACAAAGGGAACTCAATAAAATAAGAACATATAACCAAAAGGAGTTCATCCTTGCAAAAATCACAGAAGCACAACACAGACGTAAAAAATATCCAACATCTATGCAACCAAATATAAAAGAGAGTGTCGGGGGCTTACGAGACTCTCAGCTTATTTTTTGGATAGCAAAGACCATTTACGGAGTACATTCCATTAAAGAGTTAAGTGGCAAACTTTTTTCTGATGAGGAGTATAGAGAGTTTCGTATAGCACTTGAACTTCTTTATCGTGTACGAAGTGCTTTGCATCTTATCACAAACAAACAAGAGGATCGTCTTCTTTTAGAACATATTCCGCAGGTTACAACCATCTTAGGGTTTAGAAACCAAAAAAAAATGTCAAGCAAAGTGCTCCAAGCTCTTTGGCGTATAAATAACTTTACACAAATATTTGTGAAAAAGATGGTGCGACCTTTTATTGTAGAAAAAAGTTATATTACAAAATTTCGTCATAATCGTATCTGTAAAGGGATTTATCTTCTTGAAGACAGACTCTTTGCATCTTTTAACCTTAAGCCTTTACCAATCAATACTCTTCTTGAAATATTGATTAAACTTGAGGATAAAGAGTATAAATTCGATGCTGGTTTTTTAAATCAGTTTACCTATACAAAAATAAAGCACCCTTTAACAAATCGAACCTATGAGCTACTCAAAAAGCTTCTTAAAAAACAACATATCTACTCCTTTTTAAAACTTTTTTATGATGCAGGTATTTTACAGGAACTCTTTACAAACTTTAAAAAAGTAATCTATCTACCACAATTTGACGGATACCATAACTACCCTGTAGATATCCATTCTCTCAAATGTGTAGAGGCATTAGAAAATATTCAAGAGAGTTTTATCAGAGGGCTTTACGATTCATTAAGTGATGATGAGAAACTGCTCATTAAAATTACAGTCTTTTTTCATGACACTGGAAAAGGTCGTAAACAAGACCACAGTGAAGTGGGTGCAAAACTCATAGCACAGTTTGCAAAAAAGATACAACTCAATCCTGAATTAATCGATAGAGCTGTCACTTTGGTCAAACATCATGTACTAATGAGCAGTGTTGCCTTTAAAGAGAATATTCATAACGAAAAAACTCTTTATAAATTTATGTCCAATGTTAAAAATGCTCAAAATCTCAAGCTTCTGTATATCTTGACATATGCTGACATTAATGGAGTTGGAGGTGATGTTTACAATGCATTTAACTCCAAACTTCTTTATGATCTTTATACCAGTGCTCTTGAAATTGCACAAAATTCTGACAGAATAACAGATGCTAAAAAACGCATTATTATTGAAAACAGAGTGAAAAATCTTGCCGAGTTCAAAGAACTTCCAAGAATACTACAAAAAAAACTACTTACTATAGAATCTAATCTCTTCTTTTTTAAACATACACCACTTGATATTATTCAAATCGCTAAAAAAGCAAGACAAACACAAAACTATAGTTTTACAACAAAAAACAAAAATTCATTAAGTATAGAGATTTATAGAAAAATTCCACTAAATGTCGGATATTTATTAGCGACACTCTCTCATCTCAATGTTGCATCGATGGAAATTTTCACACTTTTTGATGGGATAAAATATTTCAAAATAGATTTTATAAAAAATGTTGAGGGGAGTGAACTGGTTGAAGTTCAAGATATTATAGATGCTGCCTTTGATATGACAAAAGAGGTACATCTAAGAAAAGTGATGATAAAAAAATCAGAAATCTCTATAGATTGTGAGCACTCAATGACCCATGCCGAACTTGCTATTCACACATCAAATCAATTAGGTTTGCTTGCATATGTTATGTATAAACTTGAAAAACTACACATTAATGTAGTCACTGCGAAAATTCATTCTACAAAACATAAAGTACGAGACAGCTTTTTAATGGAAAAGCAAAACAATATATGTAATAATGTTGCAAAAATTTATGAAGCGTTATCAAACGAAGGAAAATAGATGTGTGGGATAGTTGGTTATTTAGGTGAAAAAAATATAAAAGAGATTCTTCTTGAAGGATTAAAAGAACTAGAATACAGAGGATATGATTCAGCAGGAATTGCTGTTTTAAATAATGGAGAGTTTTCTAATTTTAAAGCTGTTGGAAAACTCATTAACCTTGAGGAAAAAACAAAAAATTTTACAACTGATGGCTTTGCTATTGGTATAGGACACACCCGTTGGGCAACACATGGTAAACCAACAGAACTTAATGCACACCCACATCTCGGTGAAAGCTCTTATGTTGTACATAATGGCATTATAGAAAATTATGCTGAACTAAAAAAAGAACTTATTGCTGAGGGGGTGACTTTTTTAAGTCAAACAGATACTGAAGTAATTGTCCATCAGTTTGAAAAAAATCTCAAAAGTGCAAAAAATGCCTTTGAAGCATTTGAAAAAACGATTAAAGAGCTTGAGGGTGCTTATGCTATATTACTTGTTACAAAAGAAGAAGATGGCACTATCTTCTTTGCAAAAAACGGCTCACCTATGCTTGTTGGAATTGATAGTGACGGTGATAAATATTTTGCTTCATCAGATACACCACTCATTGGACACTGTAGTGATGTTAGTTATTTTGATGATGGTGATTATGGTTATGTAACAAAAGAGAGTATTACAATTTTTGACAAAGACGGTCACACAAAACAACCACGTTTTCAAAAGCTTTCAACAAATAAACTCTCAGCGCAAAAAGATGGATACCGCTTCTTTATGGAAAAAGAGATTTATGAACAAAGTGATGTAATTACCGATACACTCTTAGGAAGACTCTCTCATGATGAAGTTGTTTTTGAAGAGTTAGAGAGTTCTCTTTTTGACAACATTAATGAGATTAAATTTTGTGCTTGTGGAACATCATACCATTCAGCTTTGGTTGCTTCTTATATGTTTGAGCGTTATGCAAAAATCAAAACAAGTGTTGAAGTAGCTTCAGAGTTTAGATATAGAGAACCTATAATGACAAAAGATACTCTTTTTATAGTTATAAGTCAAAGTGGTGAAACAGCTGATACTTTAGAGACTTTAAAGATGGCCAAAGCAGCAGGATTGAAAACCTTAGTAGTTTGTAATGTAGATAACTCCTCCATGGTACGTTTAGCTGATGCAACAATTCTTACTCGTGCTGGGGTTGAAAAAGGTGTTGCATCCACAAAAGCCTTTGCCACACAGGTTGTTGTATTTTGGATGCTTTCTTTATATTTGTCAAAACATAATAGTACACTTTCTACAGAAGAGATTGCACAGCAAGTACAGCTTTTACGTGAAGTACCAGCTTCAGTAAAAGTAGAAGATGCAATGCATGAACGGATCAAACGTCTTTCAAAACGCTATCTTCATGGGCATGGATTTTTCTTTATTGGTCGTGATTTGTTTTATCCGTTAGCACTAGAGGGTGCATTAAAACTTAAAGAGATTAGTTATCTCCATGCTGAAGGATATCCAAGTGGAGAGATGAAGCATGGTCCTATCGCTTTGGCAGATCCTGAACTTTTCACAATTGCTCTTCTTCCTGAGCATTTATTATATGAAAAATCAAAATCAAATGTAGAAGAGTTAAGTGCAAGAGATTCAACTATTTGTGCTATCTCTCCACTAGAATTTGACAAAGCAGATGACTATATTCAAACAAAAAAACAAAAAAGCTATATGTTAGAGTTTTTTGAGATGATGGTTGTTGTTCAACTTCTTTCTCTTGAAATATCTGTCAGACTTGGCAATGACGTTGATATGCCTCGAAACTTGGCAAAATCCGTAACAGTAGAATAGTATGCAAACAAAGTCCAAACTACTTTTTATCGTAACTCTTATGCTGCTGGCTCTAGGAGCTGCTACTATTGTCAACGTATCGCTTAACTTTCGTGAGTACAGTATAAAAAGTGCTCAGGAAAAAGCTGTAATGACAGCAGAAATTGTCAAAGATGGCTTAACAGCACATATGGTACATGGTATTATGGACAAAAGGCTCTATTTTATCAATCAAATCTCACATAACAACTCTGAAGTTCAAGCTTTATGGCTTGTTCGTTCTCCAAAAGTTATTGCACAGTATGGGGAAGGATTCAACAGTGAAACTGTACGTGATGCAATGGATAAAGAGGTTTTAAAAACAGGAAAACTTATCAAAAAAATCCATGAAACTACTGATAATATCACATTAAGAATTTCTATTCCCTACATTGCTACTGTAGATGGTGGAGTTAACTGTTTACAATGTCATCAGGTAAATCGTGGCGATACACTCGGTGCAATAAGTATGGAGTTTGATATTACAAATATGCGTCACACAGGTATGCTTACTATCTTAAAGATTCTTCTTATCAATCTCTTTTTCGTTATCATAGCTTTGATTCTTATCAACTACTACATCACACCATATATGAAACTCTTTGCTACAATGCAAGAGGGTATCAAAAAAGCTTACAAGGGAGACTTTACTTATAAGTTTTCTACAACGCTTCAGGGTGATGGACAAAAAATTATTGAACAACTCAACACTCTCTTTCGTAAAATACAAGAAACATTTGGAGATATCAAATATAACCTTGCAACATTCATTCCTAAAGGATGTATTTCATCAGCCGATCCACTTTATGAAGCAAAAATAATTATAGGTGAACTCTCCGATATTTACAAATTCAAAAAAACTATAGAGCTTGATGCTTCTAAAGATATTATCTATCTACGAATTGTTGATGTATTAAAGAGCAAGTACAAACTTGATATGTTTGAACTCTATGAAATTGACACAAAACAAAATACAAGAACACTTTTTTATTCCACAGACAATAAATCACTATGCCATGAAGATGTAGCATATGATGCAACACTTTGTCGTGCATACAGAACAAAATCTGATGTTATCTCAACTGATTTTATAAATCTGTGCAACTATTGTTCTTGTGAAAACTTAGAGTATATTTGTATATCTTTTCAAATTAATGATGATGCTACATTAGTACTTTCTATTCATGCCAAAGATAAAAACAATATCAATAAAATCAACAATTATATTCCAAGTATCAAAAACTATTTTGAAGCTGCCAAACCTGTTATTGAAAGTCGTATTTTGACTTCCAAACTAAGGGAGAGTTCTTTAAAAGATACTATGACAGGTTTGTATAACCGACGATTTTTAGAAGAATTTATAGATAAAATTATGAATCAGGCAAAACGAAATGAAGATACATATGGTATATTGATGCTTGATGTTGATTTCTTTAAAGATGTCAATGATACATATGGACATGATGTAGGGGATAAAGTTATCAGTGCTATTGGTACCGTTTTACTCAACAATATCAGAGAATCAGATTTAGCCATACGCTATGGCGGTGAAGAGTTCTTGATTTTACTTCATAATGCATCAAAAGAGGGTACGCTTAAAGTTGCACAAAAAATTCATCAAGAGTTTGCAAATCTAAGTTTTGATGTTGGTAATGGCAAAGTGATTAAAAAAACCATGAGTATAGGAATATCAAGATTTCCAGAAGATGCAAAAAGTATATGGAAATGTATTAAATATGCTGATACTGCACTTTATGTAGCAAAAACAACAGGACGCAATAAAATTGTAACTTTTACAAAAAATATGATAGAAGATGAAAGCTTAAGGTAGATATGGCATTAATAGACTTACAAAAAATTTCCAAACACTACTCAGCTCAGAAAATTTTAACAGAAGTTGATTTTCATGTGGATGAGGGTGAACGTATCGTAATCATTGGTAAAAACGGAAGTGGAAAATCAACATTGATGAAAATTATTCATGGTTCACTTGAACCTGATGATGGCAAACGCATTATTCAAAACGATCTTGAGGTAAAGATGTTAGCTCAAAGACCTGTCTTTGAAGATGGGCATACTGTAAAAGAAGCAGTTGAAGCAGGACTTGTTGAGCTTACAAAAGCAAAAGAGCGTTATCAAGAGCTTTCTTTGCTTTTATCTGAAGATTTTGACAACAAAACACTTCTTGAAGAGCATGAAAAACTTTCACGATATATAGAACATCATAACGCTTGGAATCTTGATGATAAAATTGAACGTATCATTCAACACTTCCAACTCAAACAGTATGAAAACAAGCCTATAACCCTTTTAAGTGGTGGAGAGCAAAGACGAGTTGCACTTGCATCACTCCTTTTACAAAAACCTGATGTACTACTTTTAGATGAACCTACTAACCACCTTGATGTCTATATGGTTGAGTTTTTAGAGGAGTTACTGCTTAAAGAAAAATTTACTCTTGTTTTTATCTCCCACGATAGATATTTTATTGACAGAATCGCTACAAAATCAGTAGAAGTTGAAGATTGCAAGCTTCGTGAATATAAAGGTGGATACAATGATTACCTTCGTCAAAAAGAGGAATACCTCAGAACACTTCAAAAACAACATGAAAACCTTTTAGGACTTTTAAAAAGAGAAAATGAGTGGTTTGCCCGTGGAGTGCGTGCACGACTCAAACGTAATGAAGGACGTAAAGAGCGTTTGATGGAACTACGTGAAGCTGCTAAAACCAATCCTGCAAAGATTCGAAAAATGTCAGTAGAGCTGCAACGTGAAGCAAAACATTTTAACCGTACAAAAAGTGTCAATAAACAAAAAATGCTCTTTGAGATAGAAGATTTAGCACTTAAACTTGGGGATAAAGAGCTTTTACACGATTTTTCAACGCGTATCTTACAAAAAGATGTCATTGCAATAGTAGGACCAAATGGTAGCGGCAAATCAACCCTGCTAAAAGTATTATTAGGACGGATTGAACCCTATAAAGGGAAAATAAAACGGGGTGAATTTAAGGTTGGTTATTTTGACCAGCATCGTGAGATGCTTGATGATGATAAGAATCTTATAGAGACTTTCTGTCCTCATGGAGGGGATAGAGTAAGTGTAAGGGGCAAAGATTACCATGTTTATGGATATTTAAAAAATTTCCTTTTTCCACGAGAGTTTTTAGATAAAAAAATAGGAGTGCTCAGTGGTGGTGAAAAAAACCGTGTCGCCTTAGCACTTCTTTTTACAAAAAATGTTGATGTCCTTATTTTGGATGAACCTACCAACGATTTAGATATTCCAACTATCAACATCTTAGAGGAGCAACTCACAAACTTCTCAGGTGCAGTCATCATCGTTTCTCACGATAGATATTTTGTTGATAAGATTGCTAAAAAACTCTTTATCTTTAAACAAAACAAAACTATAGAAGAATCTTACCAGCAATACTCAGAATATCTTGAACTCGAACGTGAACTCAATGAACTTAATAAAATGGAAAAAGAGTACACAGAGGAAAAACCTAAAGAGAAAAGAGAAAAACAAAAAGTACTTAAACTCACTTATAAAGAAAAAATTGCTCTAGAAAAACTCCCTTTAGAGATTGAAGAGCTAGAACTTCTCATCGAAGAAAAGAACAACTGCTTGGCAGATCCTGCGTGTTATGAGGAAATAGGAATATCAAAACTTGCTGATGAACTTAAAAAGATAGAAGAGGAGTACGAAGAAAAGGTAGAAGAGCTTCTTACTATAGAAGAGAAACAAGAAGAGATTCTAGCCTCTTCTTAAAAACATATAAGTAACTATAAAAAGTTACTTATGTGCATCTTTAAGTGAATCAGCAATCAAAAATGCAAGTTCAAGCGATTGGTCTGCATTAAGACGTGGATCACAGTGTGTATGGTAACGAGAACTTAAATCCTCTTCTGTTACTGTAAAACTTCCACCAATACACTCTGTTACATTTTTCCCTGTCATTTCCAAATGAACACCACCACCAAATGTACCTTCAGCTTTATGAACCTGAAAGAACTGTTTCATTTCTGTTAAAATCGCATCAACTGGTCTTGTTTTATAGTTATTTGACGACTTAATAGTATTTCCGTGCATAGGATCACATGACCATACAACATTTAAACCTTCACGCTCAATAGCACGAATAAGTTTAGGCATACCCTCACCTACTTTATTCGCACCCATTCTTACAATTATATTTAAACGACCCGCTTCATTATCAGGATTCACTGCATTTGCAAGACGTACCAAGTCATCTGGATCCATTGTTGGACCAGCTTTTATCCCTATAGGGTTTTTAATACCACGCATATACTCAACGTGTGCACCATCAAGCTGGCGTGTTCTATCACCAATCCATACCATATGAGCAGCTACATTGTACCAGTCACCTGTAAGGGAATCTTTGCGTGTTAAAGCTTCCTCATAAGGGAGTAAAAGTGCTTCATGTGATGTAAAGAAATCTGTTTCACGGAGTGTTCTATATGTTTTAGATGTTACTCCACACGCTTCCATGAACTGCAAAGAACGCTCTATCTCTTCTGCAAGTTTTTCATATTTTTCATTCACTTCTGACTTATGAGCAAAATCAAGATTCCACTTGCTTACCTGATGTAAATCAGCCAAACCACCTGATGCAAAAGCACGAAGTAGATTTTGCGTTGCTGTTGATTGGTTGTATGCTTTAATCATACGCTCAGGATCAGGAACACGAGCTTTTTCATTAAACTCTACGCCGTTAATGATATCACCACGGTATGAATCAAGTGTAATATCACCTTGTGTTTCAGTATCAGATGAACGAGGTTTTGCAAACTGTCCACCAAGACGTCCAACTTTTACAACAGGCAATCCACCTGCATAGGTCATCACGACAGCCATCTGCATCAAAGCTTTAAAAGTATCTCGAATATTATCAGCATGAAATTCACTAAAACTCTCAGCACAATCTCCACCTTGAAGCAAAAAAGCTTTTCCAGCAGAAACATTTGCCAGTTGCTCTTTAAGTGAACGAGCTTCTCCTGCAAAAACAAGTGGTGGATAATTTCTTAATTCATTTAAAACATTATTGAGTTTTTCTTGGTCTGGGTATGTTGGTTGTTGTAGTATTGGCTTATCTCTCCAGCTAGATGGACTCCATGTACTCATAATTGAACCTTATTCTTTAATTTTTGAAATTTTACCTAAATATAGTTAAAATAGCTATGAATAAAAGCTTTTTTTATGCTTAAATAAGTATAATTACAAACACTTAAGAACTTAACTTCTAGACTCGGAGATTTATGAAAAAAGAAGACTTGAAGTCTTTAGTAACTCAAGTATATGAGGAGTTGCTAGAAACGATTAATCAACAAAATGCACCAGACAAAGATGAAGTTGTTTCCTATTTATATAATGCAGCTTTTACAATCGAACATATAGCATCTCAAGAGATAGATTCTATAGAACATGCAAAACTTGCTTTTAATAACGCTTATAAAAAGATTGCAGATTCAAGTATCTCTTCATATAAAGAAACAAATGGAAAGTTTGCTGAGTTAACACAACTGCACCAACAAACCCTTAAAAATTACAAAGATTCACTTATTGACCTCCCATCTATAACAGAAAAATTTGACGAAATACAATCACACATGTGCACAGAGGTTTCACGAGCAAATAGTATTATTTCTAAACTTACAAACCAGATTCAAGAGCTTGAAAAAACAACCAATCTTGATCCGTTAACAAAAGTTTTTAACAGACGAGCATTAACTACTTATCTAGAGAATGTTTGTCAAAAAAAAGAGCTTTATCATGAGCTTCATCTGCTTATTTTGGATATTGATGATTTTAAATCTGTCAATGACACTTATGGACATGTTGCTGGGGATAAAGTTCTTATCCTTATTGCTAATACTTTAAAAAAAGTTTTGCGTGATGGTGATAAAATTTTTCGTTATGGAGGGGAAGAATTTATTATTATTCTCAACAGAATTTCAACACAAACATGTAAAAAAATTGCCAATAGGATTATTCATATTATTGATGCAAATCAACTTATTTACAAAGGGAACTCTCTTCATGTTACGGCAAGTATCGGAGCTACAAAATATATTTCAGGAGATACTCCTGATAATCTTATTCAAAGAGCAGACAGTGCGCTCTATAAAGCCAAAAGAAATGGCAAAAACCAATTGCAAACGGAAGAAAACTAATCATGGAACTTAACTATTTTGACATCATCGCATCGGTAATTATTTTATTACTTGGACTCAAAGGGATAATTAACGGTTTTTTTAAAGAACTTTTTGGACTTATTGGTATCATTGGTGGTATCTTTCTAGCTTCACGTTTTGCGGACAGTGTTGGTGGATACTTAAGTGATCTGATTTTTAAATTTGAGAGTCCTGCTGCTGTAAGTTTTACAGGATTTTTAACAACACTTGCACTTTTTTGGCTCTTAATGATAACACTTGGATATATCTTTAAAAAACTCAGTATCATGAGTGGAATGGGTCCTATTGACAGAATCTTTGGTTTTGTTTTTGGTGCTGGTAAATTCTTTCTTATTGCTGCAATAATCTCTTTTGCTGTCTATAATGTCAAAGCACTACAATCAACACTTAATTCTGTCACAAAAGGGAGTATTTTATTTCCTGTTCTTGTTGAAACTGGTGGATATATTATGAAAATTGATCCTACAGAAATGTCACAAGAACTCAATGATACAATTTCACAAAAGGTTGCAGATACTAAAAAGAATATTGAAACGAAAGTTGAACAGACTATACATGACTCTTCAGAATCAAAAATAGCTGAGATAAAAAAAGTATTGAAAGAGAAATAAGATGCCTAATGTGATTACAAATTTTAATGATAAAACCATTGAATATGAACAACTGTTACAAAACTTCAAACTGTTACTTAAAAAAAATAAATTAAAATTTACTATTCAAAGGGAAGTGATACTAAAGACCCTGTATGATTCAGATGAGCATCTCACTCCAGAAGCATTACATCAACTGATACAAAAAAAATATCCTGATTTAAAAGCAGGTATTGCTACAGTTTATAGGACTCTTTCGCTCCTTGAAGATTCCAATGTTGTAACATCTCTCTCTTTTGGTGCACAGGGCAAAAAATATGAGCTTGGTGCAAAAGAGCATCATGATCATCTCATTTGTACAGAGTGTGGAGAGATAACAGAGTTTGTAGATGAAGAGATAGAAAAAAGACAACACGCAATTACAGATGATCTCGGCTTTAAGATGCTAGATCATTCAATGCAAATCTATGGCATTTGCAAAAAATGTCAAGCCAAAATTAAATAAAGGAATATAACAATTGATTTTTGATAATAAATTTATCCAACAAAGAATAGAAAAAGCAAATACTTTACGCGAAGCAGGTATCAACCCTTATTCCAATGATGCACAAAGAAACACAACTATAGCAAAATACCTTAACGTTAACGAAGATATCCATGAAAAAGAGGATAAACGAGACGAACACCGCCACTATACAGTTAGTGGGCGTATCAAACTTTTACGTATTATGGGTAAAGCTAGTTTTGTTAAAATTGAAGATGAAAGTGGTATGCTTCAGGTGTATGTAGCACGTGACAATCTTCCTGAAGGTTTTTACAATACAATCTTTAAGAAAAATATCGAAGTTGGTGATATTATTGAAGTTAGTGGATACCCTTTTGTTACAGGAAAAGGGGAGCTTTCACTGCACGCAGACTCTTTAAAACTACTGACAAAAGCAATCAGTCCGCTTCCTGAAAAATTTCATGGCATTACAGATAAAGAGGTACGTTATCGCAAGCGTTATCTTGATCTTATTATGAATGCAGATGTGAGAAAAACATTTCAAATCCGCTCTAAAGTGATTTCACTTACAAGAAGATTTTTTGAAGACAAGGGGTTCTTAGAGGTTGAAACACCTATGATGCACCCTATTGCTGGTGGAGCAAATGCAAAACCATTTGTGACACACCATAATGCTTTAGGTGTTGACAGATACCTAAGAATCGCACCAGAGTTATATCTCAAGCGCCTTATTGTTGGTGGATTTGAGGCAGTATTTGAGATTAATCGTAACTTTAGAAATGAAGGAATGGATGCAACACACAATCCAGAGTTCACCTCTATTGAATTTTACTGGGCATATAAAACCTACAAAGATCTGATTGAGATTACCAAAGAGTATTTTCAGTACCTTTTTGAGCATCTTGATCTGCCAACACTCCTTCCGTATGGCGATATGGAAGTGAACTTTGAAAACTTTCAAGAGATTCCACTTATTGAATCTTTAACAACTATTGGTGGTGTTCCAGCTGATGTGGTCAATAAC
>JAMOSN010000003.1 GCA_027068455.1 Sulfurimonas sp. | reverse complement strand
TTGAATACCTAAGTGATAATATGACCTACAAATTTGCTCATATTATCTAAAATATCACCACCTTTTCTAAATCCAAGCCCACACGCTTCATAAGCGAAAAATACACCCGCTTGGTATTTTTTCCCCTCTGCGTCTTGTGCAAACTCCACATACTCCTGATACACTTTCTTGTAGTTTCCATAAGGTCCCTCAGTTGCGTGTTCTACACCGCCATCAGTTGCAATGATTTGCGTGTTTGCTCCCTCTCTGCCAAAAACAGGCTTTGCAACCTGTTTTTTCCCCTCTAATGGTTCAAAAGAGCTTTGAAGCAGATAAGGAGAGTCTGGGAAAAGATCACATAGTATCTTCAACATCCCTTTAGATTGAAAAAGGAGTGTATAGGCAGGATTTAAAATAATAGCCTTTTGATTTTGCACAATATGTGTAAGAGTCGTCGCAAGTTCTGGCTCATCTGTAGCTATATCTTCCCATGGATAGAGCTTAAACCAGTATTCATACGGATTTTCATTGGCATCATATATACCCTCATCATCAAACCCAACATGTTCCAAAAACTCAAAGTGGGTTGCAAATCCTGCATCAGTTGCCATCTGTTGGAGTAATCGAGTAGTAGCTTCCTCTTCATCGTTTCCTTCTATACTTGAAAAAAGGATTTTCCACCCATCATAATACTTATCAAATTGCTCGGTATCATCAAAGAGGGTAATGAGACGTTTAAAGTTATCGGTGATTGCTTCATACACATTGTTAAACTGTGCATCCTCATCCATTTCGTTATATTTGAGCATCGCCCATTGTAAAAGTGCTGTTTCAAAAAGAGCAGTAGGGGTATCGGCATTAAACTCTATAAGTTTGATAGGTTTACCATCTATGCCACCTGCTAAATCAAACCTACCGTAGATATGCCAGTGAACATCATTCTCCCACGATTTTTTAATTATCTCCACAAGGTTAAAAGGGATACCTAATTCAAAGAAGAGATCATTTGCTATCACATATTCAGCTGCTTTGACATACATATCGTAAATCTCATTGACCGCATCATAATATGCTTCTGCCTCTTGAGGTGACACCTTGACAAGTGCATCACTTACATATTTGGTTCCATCGCTATCAGTATGCCAACTAAAGCCAAGCTCTTCGAGTGTAGCATCATCTATAGGGTTTATTTTGTGTGTTTGTATCATAAATCAACCTCCAAAAAAGCCACCACTTCTCTTATAGGAAGATCTTTTTGAATTTCCACCAAAAAAGCTTTTTTTAGAACTGCTTTTCTTTGCTGCTGATTTTGCAGCAGCACTTCGTGAGTAAGCACTTCTGTTTGTTGCTTGAGAATTTCTTTGAAATGATTTGTTGTTCATTAGAGCATTTCCAATCATATTCCCAAGTAAACTTCCTGCTGCTACTGCCAAAATAGTTCCAGCTAGACCCATCCCAGCATCACCTGCACCCTCTTGAAGTGTTTCACTTGTGCCATTTTGAACTTTTTGGTACTCTTGTTCGGCGAGTGCTTTCATCTCCTCTTCAGACATAAAACGCTCAGTCATATGACCATTTTCATCATATTCACGCAGTATTGCACGAGATGGACCCTCTGTTGGCATCTCTTCAACAACTACATATTTTCCATTGGGCTGTTGTTCTATTACCAAAAATTTATTTTGGGCTTGTTGGGCTTGTTGCTGTGAACATCCACCTAAAATACTCATCATAGCAATACCTGCACTCCCAAGCATCACTCCACTTGCTAAAGAAGAAATACGTTTCATGTTAATAGTCACCTTCTATTTTATTTTTTGGTAGAATTATAACCTTTTTTAGTTCATAATCGTAAAAAGTTACATTTTTTCTGCCATTGTAGTAGATATCACCGTGATAAGAGAATTTTTTTGTTTTTAAGGTGATATTTTTTTGCATCAATATCATCTCTCCTAGTTTTTGACCTACAGGGGGAAGAAGTGTTGATGCAGATAAAAGAGCTAAAAAGCCAACAAAAGTAATGGCAATTTTGTTTGGTAAATAAATTACTACAAAACCTATAATAACAGTAAAAAAGAAAAAAATAAAAATATTTTGATGATCTGCAAAAAGGATATTATAGTACACTTCGATATTATGAAAATCTATATAATTTTCTTTAATTCCTAAAAAGAGAAAAAAATCAAAAATAAATGTAAAAAACAAACCTGTTAAAAATGCTTGTATAATTTTGCTCATCGTAACCTCTTTATTTTGGTGTTGTTTATTTTATAGAGTTTGGATGCCTGACCTTCATGTAAAGAATGGTTGTCCTCTATGATTATATCAGCTTTTTCTTCACAAAACACTCTATCAAATTTTTTACCACTTTCATTGGCAGAGGTGGAGTAAAACCATGTTGCGTGTTGGAGAAATGTTGTATGAAAAGAGGAGGGTGCTACACGAAATGCTTGATTTTTAACGATAAAGGTTGTTTTTTTTGAGCGTCGAACAAGATTTTTTTGTTTGTTTGGAACTCTGTAGTTTTGCCTAAAGCTTCTAAAATCTTTAAAAACTTTTATAAAGGGTTTGTTACTTGGACGAGATTTTATTGTTTGAAGTTTATGTGTATCTTGTGACAAAAAACCGACAGTAGTGTCGGTTTGTGTCAGTATAACCTGCGTGTTTATAGGAGAAAATCTTGAAGTGCAGTTGATGTTGACCATTGTTCATCTTTCATCTCATCAAGAGCAAGGATTGTTGCTCTTGCAGCACTGAGTGTTGTAAAGTAAGGGATAGAGCGCTTAAGTACCTCTTGGCGAATTACAATAGCATCTTTTTTACTTGTATTGTTATCTGAAGTATTGATAGCCATCGCTATCTCATCATTTTTCATACTGTCTTCAATATTAGGGCGACCCTCAGAGATTTTAAGAACCACTTCACACGCTATACCGGCATCTGCTATCACTTTTTGAGTTCCTTTTGTCGCTACTAGTTTGAAGCCGTGTTTTACCAAACCACGAGCGATCTCTGGAGCGTGTTGTTTGTCCATATCAACAAAAGAAAGAAAACATGTTCCTTTAGTTGGGATTTTGTTTCCAGCACTGATTTGTGCTTTTGCAAAACTCACACCAAAGTTTTTACTAATACCCATCACTTCACCAGTTGATTTCATCTCAGGTGAGAGTACCAAATCTGCTCCATAGAGTTTATGGAAAGGAAAAACTGCTTCTTTTACAGAAACATGCCCTTTGAGTCTTGGACGAAGCAGACCATTAACTTCCTCTACAATTTCATATTTGTCATAATAAGCAAGTGCATCACGAAGATTCTCACCCATCATAACACGAGTTGCAACTTTTGCCAATGGCAATCCTGTTGCTTTAGAAACAAAAGGAACTGTACGACTTGCACGAGGATTTACTTCAATAAGATAGATTTCCCCCTCATAAATAGCATACTGAACATTCATAAGACCTACAACCTGTAGTCCAAGTGCGATGGTTTTTGTTTGTTGTTCCACTTTTTCTATCATCTCTTGTGTAAGGTTTACTGGTGGTAATGAACACGCAGAGTCTCCTGAGTGGATTCCTGCTTCTTCGATATGTTGCATAACACTTCCGATGTAAACATCTTTTCCATCAGAGATACAATCCACATCAAGTTCAATTGCTTGGTCTAAGAACTTGTCTATTAAAACAGGTGCTTCATTACTTACAGAGATTGCCAAGTCCATATAC
>JAMOSN010000002.1 GCA_027068455.1 Sulfurimonas sp. | reverse complement strand
TGGCACCGATAACAGCTATACCGAAACTGCGTTTAAGCCCTTGGATAAAATGGTTTAGATCCTCATCAAAACCAAGAGCAAACATCACAAAAACGATACCCCAGTCACCTATGGCTTCCAAAATTACATTATGTTCAGGAAGGATACCGATATTTACACCCACAGAACCCAGAACAATCAACCATAAAACATCAACTGTGGAAGTTTTTTGAGAAAGCAACTTCGCAATAACAACAAAAAAGAGAATAATTGCTGAGTAAAACCACAGATTATGTTCCATCATCACATCCTAGTAAAAGTACCTTATAGAAGCAAAGCCAAAAGCTCCACTCTCTTTGATAGCTTCAATATGTTTGGACTCAATTATACCACCAAGTGCTATGATTTTCACTTGAGCCATATCAACAACGGCAGCTAAATCCTCTACCCCTTTTGGTTCTCCTTTATTGGGTGTTGTAAAAATTGGACTGTAAGTAACATAATCGGCACCTAATGCTTGAGCACGCAACACCTCATCATGAGTATGTGTACTTATAATTACCTCCAATCCCAATGCTTTTGCATCTGCAATCTCTTCAAACTGCTGCGATGTAAGATGCACTCCATTTGCACCTAATTTTGATGCGAGTAGATAATCTTGATGTAAAAAAGCCTTTAAGCCATAAAAGTTTTTACACACATCCAAAAAATGTTCTGCTTGCGTGTTGTAGTGGGGGTTTTGTTTATCACGATAGAGTGCAAAATCGGGAAGATGTTTTTTAAGACTCTCTTGAAGTATGGAGCGAAAAACCGCTGGAGTATCGGTATAGTGTTCCCTTGAGGTGATAAGATACTTTTTCATTCTATTTTCTCAAAAGCGGGTTTTGAAAATCAATATGTTCTACATCTACCCCTTTTTCATAACGCTCGGCCATGGCACTAACATGATAATCAAGTCTGTCTAAAAGATAGAGTTCAGGTTGAGTGTATTTAGCTTTTGCCTCTTGGATATAATTTTGTAAAAAAGCAAGTTTTTCATGTTCATCATCAAACACCAATGACGCTACAATCTCTTTTGCTTTTTCATACTCCGCATCACCGCAACTTGTTAAAAAATCGTAACTCAAATCTATCGTTTTTAAATTATAATGTGCTTTTGAAAATGCAAAATGGTTATAAAGCATACACCCCACAAAGTACTCTATATCAGAAGGTTCATACTCTGAGTACTGCACCTCTTCATTTTCAAAATGTTTGTGCCACATATCCAAAATCTGTTGTATTTTTTTATCCATAATTTTCCTTATAATTCATTGCAAAAAAGCTGTTTTAATTTTAACAAAAAAGATGATGATACTTTACCAATTTTTTTATCCACTATTTCACTGTTGAGTGTAAAACATTTATCATATTTAACATAGGAAACCAATGAAAAAACACTCTCTTGTAAATCACTGTTTAAGATTTCCAAAATGTTGGAACACCTTCCATTGGAAGTGATCTGAAAGCAGATGATATCACTCAAATCATTTGTATCTTTTATAACCAACACAGGTCTTTTTTTCGATTTTTTTAAATTTGTAAATGGAAACTTAACCAGAACTATATCTCCGCTTTTATAGTTCATCCCAAACCTCATCCTCATTACTGTTCCATATTTTTGCCATAGAATCTTCTTGTAACTTTATAAGTTCATTACTATCTGAGCTACTATGATGTGTTGCTTTCATATGTTCATAACTTTGTTGAATAAACTCAAAAAATTTTTCTTTATTACTATGAAATTCGTTAAAAAATATATCTTCGATTTTTTTATCTTCTATATGTAATGTGAGCATAAAAACCCCTTCATCATTTTACAAAAATTATAACATAAAATATAATCTATGTTATACTAAAGCTATGATTAACACGCAAAACATTGGCAACAAAGAACTTAAAATCATTTTACCAAACACTAATAAAGCTCTTAGGGAAATACTTGATGGAGCTACAAAAGAGCAGCTTCAGACTCTTTCAAATGGCAGTGCAAAAACGCTTGGTGATATTATCAACTCACTTTTTAAAGATACACTCCAAAACAACACGCAAGATAAAATCCTTTTAAATCTTTTAAAAAACAACCCGACGCTCAAAAACTTAACCGATACCCAAACAACACTCAAAACACTGCTTCAAGAGCTGCCACAAAACACGCAACTCAAAACAACACTCAGCCAATTTATGCAAAATATAAATAATATAGATGCAAAAAATCTTCAAAACAAATTACAAAATTCTGGTGTTTTTTTAGAAAACAAACTCAAAAACGACCACTCACTCCAACACGATTTAAAAGCTGTTTTACTCACTGCACAAAAAGAGATAAATGAAACCTCATTACCAAATAAAACAGACATACTCAAACATATAGATAAACTGCTGCTGCAAATAGACTACTTTCAGCTTAGTTCATCTCTTGCCAATGCGCAAACACTTTTTATACCCTATGAGTGGGATATGCTCGAAGATGGCTCACTCAGTATAAAAAAACAAAATGAGCAACAAAGTATCTGCGATATTGAGCTAACACTCAAAAAATATGGAAGTGTAAAACTACGCCTTGGTCTATTTGAAAAAGATCAACTCTACATCACCATCAACACGCAATCACAAGAGCTTCATACCCTTTTGGAAGAAAATATACAACAACTCAAACAGCAGCTTTTCTCCATTGGCATAACACCAAAGAACATCACCTTTGTGCAAAACAACACGCAAGCGTATGAAAGTTTGGACAAAGATATAGGGTGTGGATTTGAGGTAAGCGTATGAAACCAAAAGCTGTTGCACTCAAATATGACGCCGCAAAAAATACGGCACCCAAAGTCACTGCCAAGGGGGAAGGAAAAACTGCCCAAAAGATTATAGAGATAGCAAAAGAGAATGATATCCCCATCAAGGAGGATAAAGACCTCGTTGAGATGCTCTCAAAAATAGAACTTGATAGAGAAATACCGCCTGAGATGTATAAAGCGATAGCTGAAGTGTTTAGTTTTATCTACAAACTTACGAAATAAGTTTCATATACTCTTGTTTTGGCATTGGTTTGGCAAAGAGATACCCCTGATAGTATTGACACCCATTTTGCTCTAAATAGTGAACCTGATATTCCTTTTCTACACCTTCAGCAATAACACAGATATCTAAACTTTTTGCTATCGCTATGATAGTTTTAATGAGTATCTTTTCATTATTTTCATCTTCTGAAATACTCTCTATAAAAATTTTGTCAATTTTCAAGCTATCAATAGGCATCTTTACAAGTTGCCCTAAAGAGGAGTAGTTTATTCCAAAATTATCCATACTTATTCTTACTCCCAAAGAACGAATTTTACTAAGCATAGCAATAAACATAGCTTCATCTTTTAACAAAACCTCTTCAGCAACTTCTATAATGAACTGTGATGGTTTTAGAGATTGTGTGTATTTTTCTATCATATCATAAAGTGTTTGCATCCGTATTTGCACTGTAGAAACATTGACAGAAACATGAAGGTTTTGTTTGCTCACTTTGTTAAAATCCTCCATATCACAACAAGCCTGTTTTATGACCCACTCCCCAAGTTTTAAAATAAAACCGTTATTTTCAGCAATAGGGATAAAATCTAGAGGCAACAAGAGTCCAAACTTCTTATGATGCCACCTTATAAGCGCTTCTGAACCAATAATCTTTTGTGTTTTGATATCCACTTTGGGCTGATAATAGAGTTCAAACTCACCATCATGAAGTGCCCTTTGCATATCAACTTCAAGTTCTATTTCTCTCGTTACTTTTTCATTGAGCTCTTTTGTAAAAAAACTAAAATTATCACGTCCATGATTTTTTGCAGTGTACATTGCAATATCTGCGTGTTTGAGCAACTCTACAGTGCTTATGCCATCTTTTGGATAAAACACTACACCTATACTTGTAGAAACATGAAGTAAATGATTTTCAATTTTCCATGCCTCTCGAAAAAGCATTAATATCTTTTCAACAGTTTTATATAAATCTCTTTCTGTAACATTAGTAAAGACGATCACAAACTCATCACCGCCCAAACGTGCAAAAATATCTTCAGATCGAAGTTCTGGTGATATTCTTTTGACAACCTCTTTTAGAAGCTTATCCCCAAAATCGTGTCCAAAAGTATCATTGATATACTTAAAATGATCCAAATCCAAAAACAATAAAGCAAACTTCTGATGGTTTCTTTTTGAGTATGCTATAAGTGATGCCAACCTCTCCTCTAATGAAAATCTGTTTGCAATGCCTGTAAGAGGATCAATCTGTGCAAGTTCACGAAAACGTGCTTCACTTTGTGCAAGTTTTGTTCGTGATTTTCTCTCAAGCGCAGCATAGAGTTCTTGCATCTCTTTTGAAGACACCTCTAATGTATGCTCCAAAAAAGCTCTATCCTCATCCGCATCCACATAAGCTCTCTCACACATCTCTAAAAATGTTTGAAACTGCTCTTCGCTCAAGTCTCCATCAGTATAACCCAATTTTTTCAACTGTCGTTTAAGAAATCTATGCATCACTTTCCCATAAAATAGTTAATGTCATTGTTTGATTATGCAGGTCACATTTCCCAGATGCCAAAGGTGAAATCTCACCATAAGAGTAAAAACCGATCTGTTTTGCTTTTGGAGGAATCGCATCCATAACAGCTTCCAACTCCTCTTCAACTCTGCTTTTAAGCACAAGCCTTCTACCTACACAACTAATCGCTATGGAGAGTATCTCCTCACCATGATAACTGGAAAAATCAAGACTCTCAGCAGCACCGCTTGCCCCATCAATAAGTCTGTTGTAGTTTGCCTTCATCAGTGTGACACAATGCCCCTCTGGGATATCTCCTGCAAAAGTGATGGAGTTGTCATCTTCATTCACACCCAAAATGGTACGCACTTTACTCTCGGTTGCATCTGCGTCCTCTTTAAGTTCCAAAGGAAAGAGCAAACCGCTTGCTGGAAGCTCTTTTGCTTTATCTCCTAAATATTTTTTATAAATCTCTAATGCAGGTTGATGGTCAAGCTCATAAAGAACATTGTTTTTACTTTTTGTAACAACCCTTTGCAGACCAAGTCTGTCCCATCCCCCTTTGGAAGCATGTTTAAACTGAAGATTTTTTCCATAAAACCCCACACCACACACATAGCCGCTTTTGATCTCTTTATCAACAACTATCCATGTTTTTTCAAACCTGTCATCATCTCCAGCAAGCCCTCCTGTAATGGGAACGCTCGATCCAACAACAAAAGAGAGTCCCTGAGTAAGCTGTGATCCATTGACCTGCAATCCATCAGAAAGTACAAATATGCCTCGCATATCATCATTATAAAGTTTTTTTGCAATCTTTACACCATCATCAAAAGATTTTTCAGTGCTTTGTAAAGGTAAAGAGATGGTTTGCAAGGAGGTATGTTCAAATGCGATAACAGAAACAACAATAGCATCTACATAATATTCATCATTATAAATTTCACCTGCTGTAGAAGCACCAACAACTGTTGCGTGTTGAAAGCTCTCAAGAAGCTGACTCAAAGCAGTCGTAACCAAAAGCTCATCACAACTTGCAAATATCATAATAAGTGTATTTACACCATCCAAAGAGGTGTCAAAGGGTTTGTTCCATCCCTTTGTATAAAGATAAGTAGCAACTCTCATAAGAAACTCCTTATAAAGTCATTGTACCTATGTTATATTAAATGTTATATTAAATTATTTTAATTCACTCCAGTTGTCACCAATATTAAGCGATGCTTTAAGTGGAATATTGAGTTTTTTGATATTTTCCATCGTTTCTTGAAACTTCTTGCCAAGTTCTTCTGCATCTTTTGCATCCACTTCAAAGATAAGCTCATCGTGGATTTGCAGCAGCATAACGGCATCAAGATTTTCATCCTCTATCATTTTGTGTATCTTATTCATAGAGAGTTTGATAAGATCTGCCGCACTTCCTTGAAAAACAGAGTTTACACTCTCCCTCTCATAGGCAGCTTTAAACATAGGACTTGCATTTTCATAGTCAAAATAGCGTCTGCGACCCAAAAGCGTTTCTATGTAGCCTTTGGCTTTTGAACTCTCAACAATTGAGCGAAAATAGTGCTTTACCGTTGGAAACGACTCAAAATACTTCTCTATGATAGCTTTTGCCTCTTTTGTGGTGATGCCAAGGGTATCGGAAAGTTTTTTCTGCCCCATCCCATAAAGGAGTCCAAAGTTTACTGTTTTAGCTACACTTCGCTTTGAGGCAGCTTCCTGTGCACCAAAGAGTACCTCAGCAGTTTGGAGGTGGATATCTTTGTCATGCATAAAGGCATCGACTAGTACTTTATCTTGTGAAAAGTGTGCCAAGAGTCTTAGCTCTATTTGGGAGTAGTCTATCCCTATAAGCTTTTTGTCTTCACCTGCGACAAATGCACGGCGGATTTGCGCCCCAAGTGGTGTACGTGTCGGGATATTTTGCAAGTTGGGGTTTTTGGAACTCAGTCGCCCCGTTGCTGTTCCTGTTTGGACAAATGAGGTATGGATACGACTTTTCTTATCTTCACGAGCAAGTTTTAAAAGTGGCTCTATATAGGTGGAGTAGAGTTTATACACCTCACGATATTCTAAGAGTTTTGGGATGATTGGGTGTTTGTCTTTAAGAGAGTTAAGCACCTTTTCATCTGTTGAGTAGCCTGTTTTTGTTTTTTTACCCACAGGCAAGCCCAGTGTTTCAAACAGCACAACACCAAGTTGTTTGGTGGAGTTGATGTTAAACTCACTCCCAGCATACGCATATATCTCTTTAGTTAAGTTTTCAAGTGTTTCTTGCACCTTAGATAAAAACTGCTCTAAAAAGGCACTATCTACCTCTATACCAGCTTTTTCCATCTTTAAAAGTGTGGTAATAAAAGGGACTTCCACCTCTTGAGACTCTTTGATAAGGTGGAGTGCATCTTGGAGTTCAAGCTTTTGTAAAAAGAGATGATACAGCTTGCGTGTTATAAAAGCATCTTCCGCTGCATATTTACACGCATCTTCAAGCTCGACACTTGAGAAGTTTTCCCCTTTTTTAACCGTATCTTTAAATGCTATCATCGGGTGATGAAGCAGTTTTTCTGAGAGTTTATCAAGAGAGAGTGCCGATTCTGGGTTGATAAGCCATGCTAAAACCATAGAATCACTGTAGATAGGCAGAGATTCTAAGCCTAAAAATCGTGTCACAAAATGGAGATCAAACTTGATATTGTGCCCAACTACCAACGATTTAAAGAGTGTTTTCATCGCTTCTTTGGCGACATCTTCACTCACCTGTTCACCCACACCAAGGTAAAAGTGTCCAAATGGTACATAGTACGCCTTGTGCTCATCAAAACAGAAACTAAACCCTACAAGTTTGTCTTTTTCATAATCAAGCCCCGTTGTTTCAGTATCAAACGCTACTACTGTGGTAGGGGTGAGTTGTGCAAGTACCTCGTTGAGTGCTTTTTCCTCGGTAAGTAGTACAGCTTCAAAGGAGAGTTTTTGCTCCTCTTGTTGGGTTTGTATCTCTTGTGCTTTTTGTGCAGCTGCGTGTTGTTGCTCTTGAGAAACCATCTTTTTGGCATGAAGTGTTCGTAAAATCGCATTTTGTTCATACTTGACAAGCTCATCATAGATATTTACAAACGGATTGTCAATATCCATCTTATACTCTTCAAAATCAAACGCATCACACTCAAAGACATCATCACGCAATGTTACAAGCTCTTTAGACATATAGGCTTGTTCTTTAGATGCTAAGAGTTTTTTTTGCATCGCCCCTTTTATCTCATCTATATGCTCATAAATAACATCGAGGCTTCCATACTCTTTGAGCAGTTTTTCAGCACCAACTTTTCCTATCCCCTTGACACCTGGGACATTATCGGCACTATCACCCAAGATAGATTGGTAGTCGATAAATTGCTTTGGAGTTACACCATACTTCTCATAACACGCAGCTTCATTCACTTTTTTACGCTTGATGGCATCAACAATCACCACCTTATCATCATCAATAAGCTGATAGAGATCTTTATCGTGTGAAACCACACGCACCTTGTACCCTTTCTCCTTGGCACATTTGACAACTGTTGCTATCATATCATCTGCTTCAAAACCATCTTTGCCCAAGGTTTTATATCCCATCTTGTTAATCCACTCTATGGCAACTGGAAGCTGCATGGTGAGTTCTGGTGGTGGAGCTTGGCGGTTGGCTTTGTAGTTTGCATCTATCTCATTTCTAAATGTATCCCCTTTGGAATCCACCGCAAAGATAATATAGTCACTGTCGTGTTCTTTTTGCAAAGTGGAGATGAAGTTTGTAAAACCTGTTAAAAGTCCTGTAGGGAAACCGTCTTTGGTTTTAAGATGTTGTGGCAAAGCATAAAAACTTCTAAAAAAGAAGCCAAATGTATCTATGACCGTAACTGTTTTTGACATCAATTTTGCTCCATAAGTTCTAACATATCATCGATGACATCTTCAAGAATCTCATAATCATACCCTGCATCACGTGCTTTTCTTAGAGCAAAATTGATAGCTACTTCACTAAAAGGTTTGTTCACTGGTAATGCGGTTTTTACTATATGCAAAGCCATAGCAGGTTCATAAATAGTTTGTGGAGCATTTTGTGGAGCATCTGAAAAACGGATCATCTCAATAAATTTTCTATCAAATCCCCAATGTTCAAATACCACTGCAGTCACCTCTGCACTTGTAACATCAACATAGGCTTTCTCAACCTGTGCGATATTATTTGTCATCTCAATCTCAGAGGCAAAACTTATCGCTTCATCTTCTTGTATCACATCACTTGCTATTAAAATTTTTCCCGTCTCTTGTAAAAGTGCAGCAAGATAAAGATTTTGTGCTTTTTGCTCATCAATTTGAGAGTACCATTTCATCATCAATGTCGCTTGAAGTAAAGATATTTCAGCAAATTTATCACTTGAAATTCCATAAGGCTGCATATCAACATTGAGCAGTTTTTTCAATCCACTTCCTATGGCGATTGAGCGTGTCATATTCATTCCAAAGAGTGAAACTGCTTGAGCAACGCTTGTTATCTCTTTTCCAAATCCATAAAGGGGAGAGTTGGCAGCTTTTAAAAGATTGGCAACAATCATAGGATCATTCTCTATCACTTTAGCAAGTTCATTAATGCCAGCCTCTTTATCTTGTACCACTTTATTAATATCAAATATAGTTTTAGAGAGTGGTGGTAGAGATTTAATACTTTCTGTAATGGAGCTTTTCATTATACAAAACACCTTTAAATTTTTTTTTATTATACCTAGTCATCTATTTGTTCTGGGTTAAGATATTTTTTCGCATACTCTTTGTAGATACCACTTTCAACAAAGAGTTCAAAAAGTTCCCCATCTATCTGTTTATCTTTCACCATAAACTCCATAATTTTCAGTGTTTCAGAAAGTTTTTTTGCTTTTTTATAAGGTCTGTCACTCGCACTCAAGGCCTCAAAAACATCAGCTATTGCCATAATCTTTTCAGGGATGCTTAGATCTTTATCACTTAAACGTTTTGGATATCCTGTACCATCAAGTGTTTCATGATGTCGTCCTGCATACTGCGGAATTTTACTATAATATGGTGGAAATGGAATCTTCTCAAGCATTTTAATGCTCATAATCACATGCTCATTAATCTTGTATCGCTCCTCTTGTGTGAGAGTTCCTTTTGCTATGCAAAGATTGTAAATCTCCCCATAATTATAAAGATACTCAGGAACTTCCTCTTTAAAGCCCTCCTTTTCATACGCTTCATAATCAAAGTTTTCTCTGAATATCTTATGATGCTCTTTATCACTAAGGAGTTGCTCTTCTACTGGCAAAGAAGATGGTTCTTGCATATAGCGTCGTAATTCATTCTCACTCAAACCTAGCCTGTCATCAAAATAGCGCATCCATTTTTGTTGTGCTATTGTATGAACTCTTTTTATCTTTTCTTCACTAAGAAACTCTCCACCAAGGTTGACACTTGCTATAAATGCAAAATCATCCTCTAGCTGTTTTTTTTGCTCTTCAAACTCTTCTTGTGAAATCTTACCTTCACATCGTGCTATCATTGCATCTCGCAGCAGTACTTCAAAACGCATTCTTATCTCATGGATACGATTGTAGATGGTCTCTAGTTTTGTTGCTTTGTCAACTACATACTCAGGTGTTGTCACCTTACCACAATCATGAAGCCATGCAGCGAGTTCAAACTCTTTTCGCTCCTCTTTTGAAATAACTTCAAACTCTTTAAAAGGCTCTTTTTGTGATTTGTTTACTTCATCTAAAAGCATAAGTGCTATCTCTGGTACTCTTTTACAGTGACCTGCCGTGTAGGGAGATTTGGCATCAATTGCCTCAGCGATAAGCTGAATAATAGAATCAAGCAGTTTGGCTTGCGTGTTTTGGTACTCTTGAATACTTTGTGACATCTCCACCAAAGAGCGTGAAAGTGCATCAAACTCTATAATGTTGGTTTCAATCCTTTGAACTTTATCAAACTCTCTACGTGCAATTTTTTTATTTTGCAAAATCAACTTTTTTACAGGCTTAACCAAGAAACCTGTTGCCATAAAAATAACAGGGATAAAGAGTAATATTAAGATTAAAGCAGCACTCAAAGAGTACAAAAGATTCTCTTTATAGGGTGCTAAAAGTTCTTCCATAGATACTTGAATAATCATATAGTCATTATTTTGTAGTCTCGTAATGTTTTGGTACATAAAAGCGCCATTTTCTTGAACAACCATTGTTTTATCTGAACGTGAGATATCATACACTTTTTTACTTTGCTCTTGCGTGTTGCGTGTTGTAGCTATGAAATTACCATATTGGTCCACTAAAATTATCTCTGTTGAGCTATAAAACTCTTTTATATCAAGCATTTGTGAAATACTTTGAAGCATACAGTCAATACCAACAACACTCTTTTGTGCTATCTTTTTTGCATAGGTCAAACCTCTTTTGTTTGAATAACTAAAAATATATGGCTTGGAAATAACAACATCATCACTTTTAAGAGCCTCTTTATACCACTCTTTATCACTATATGAATAATGTTTTTTTAAGATATAATTTCCAAGTATATGAAGTGTTTTATCAAAGTAGATATATTTTTCCTGATCGTTTATTATAACAATCGCTACCCATTGTGTTGCTTCAGGCATCTCATATTGTTTAAATAAAGTATCTTCTTTGATTGAGAGCAGCTCAAAAAAAGAGCCTTTTGTATCTACATAAAAAATAGATTTAATCTGTGGTTTAAGCTCTATAATATCGACTAAATGTTTTATGGTTGTTTTTGGTATATCAAACGAGATAGGTTGTAAAAAAAGATTTTTATCATCCATTACATCAATCACCCTCTTCATATCATACTCTTGAGCAGCAAGTTTTTTTGAGAGTGTTTGTGCCAAATGCTCAAAACTCTTTTGTGTTTCTTCCAAAGCCAACTTTTTACTAAAATAGTATTGAGAAAACAACAAAATAGCAGCAATAGTAAATGTTGAGATTATAAAAACAATGAGGATATTGGTTCGTATTGAAATTTTCATAATTTTAGTGGCACTTTTGCACCGTTCTTAAAGGGTTACTAATATAATCATATCCGTTATAAATGGTAAACGCACCATATAAAATAACCGCCACACTTGAGAGACTCATCATCATATTTCTAAAATTTGTTGCACTTGCCAAAGAGGATAAAAATCCAAGTGAAAACATAGCTGGAATCGTACTGACACCAAATATAAACATCACCAAAGCACCATAAAAAGGACTCGCAGTAGAGGCTGCTGTAATAGCAAAGAAATAAACAAACCCACAAGGAAGCAGACCGTTTAACATCCCTAAAACAAAAAAGCTCATATTTGATTTTGAGTGTAAAATAGACTGAAACGCTTTTTTATAAACAGATGATGAGGAGAATGTATGTTCTATAAGGGTTAAAAATTTGATTTTTCCCATAAGTGAAAGTCCAGCGAGTATCATGGCAACACCTGCGATGATAAGAAGTGTTCCATTTGCTGTATTGCTAAAAGTTGCCACACCACCGATAGCACCAAAAATCGCTCCTAAGAGTGTATAGGTAAAAACACGCCCAAAGTTGTAAAGCAGATGTGCCACACTTTTGGAGACCTTGGAGCTTTCAGGAGAGACCTTTATGGTGGAGTATGCAAGGACAATGCCGCCACACATCCCTATGCAATGCCCAAAAGAGCCTAAAAATGCAATACTGATAATGGTTAATATATTGATAGTTTCCATTATATGCCTAGAAGCTGTTTTCTGATTTTTGGATCTCGCATTGTTTCACCACGCAAAGTTTTTAAACGCATCTCATCATAAGAAATCATACCCTCTTTCTTATGTTCATACGCTCCAAATCCATACCCCATAGGTGTAACTTCATTTCGTGTGTAAAATGCTTTTTTGCCATCAATCCATCTGTTTGTATCGATAGCATGAACCCAGATAACAGCATCTTTGGCAAATGGTTTGTCTTTGAGCCACTTAACAAAATCTCCGTGGTCATGAAAAAACCATGTTTTTCCATCAGGAGCCACAATCTGCGAAGCATAGGTCAAATCATCTATCACCATACCACAAAAAGAATCCTGATATTTGTGAAGTTCCATAGGCAAGGCAACACGTTGCGTGTTTCCCTCTTTGATAACAACCATATTTTGTGACTTTGAAAGTGACAAGAACACTAAAACTATAATAAGAACAAAAACGATAAGTATAAGAATCGGTGCAAATTTTTTCATAGTCGTATTATAGCACGCTTTTAGTATAAATTATGAGTGATAAAATCAAAGTTTTATTTAAGTTAACGTATCCTATAATCGATGTTACACAGGGAGTAAAGATGTCTACTAAATTCTGGGAAATATTACTTGTTGATAATGATATATTGCTTCATAGGCTTATCGATGATAGTATCAACGACTTGGTATTGTTTGGAAAAAAAGTAAAAGTCTTACATGCCCACAATGCAAGCGAGGCAAAACATCTCATAGCAAAGTACAACGATATAGCCATTACGTTTATAGATATCTCTTTAGCGATGCCAAATTCAGGTCTTGAGCTTGTAAACTATATCCGCTCCACACTACACAATCTTGATATGCGCCTAATTATCATTGATAGTGATGATGCACCTCGCCTTATTGATGAAGTCATTGAACATTATGATATTAATGACTTTAGGGATCGTCAATCTTTAGAGACTCAAGAACTCTTTCCCACTCTTAGAGCCACCATTAAACAGTACCAACAGTTTAAAGATCTTCGAGAAAGTAAAAATGCCATTTATAAAAAAATGACAACAAATCAGATTACAGGATTGCCAAACAGACTCAAACTCTCTGAAAGACTTGGAACAGATGGCAAAAAATCTCTTATCCTTATCGATATAGATGATTTTAGTATTATCAACAACAATAAAGGTTTTCAATTTGGAGATGAAGTTCTACAGGTATTTAGTAAGTTTTTAACTCATCAATATGCCAAATATGCTCAAATTTTCCATCTTGAAGTTGATAAATTTGCCATCCTTTGTTTCAATAAACATGTTTCATACCTCGAAAGGCAGATCTCAAAAATCAAAGATGTCATTTCTAAAAACATTTTTATAGTCAATCATGAGAAGATCCATTTAACTGCAACGGTAGGTATCGTTCTTGATGATTATGGGAACATTCTCCAAAAAGCGGAATTTGCACTCAAAGAAGCTCGTCTTTACGGTAAGAACAATGTAAAAAAATACAGTAATGATCTCAATATTCTTAGAACAATACACAACAATTCTATTTGGACAGAGAGGATTCGTGAAGCATTGGCAGAAAAAAGGGTTCATGCCTATTTTCAACCCATACAAAATATACAAACAAATCAAATCCAAAAATATGAAACACTTGTCAGAATCGAGTATCAAGACAAAATCTATTCCCCTTTCCATTTTTTAAATGCAGCAAGGTACAGCGGACAGCTCTTTGAAATTTTCAAACTTATGCTCAAAGAGGCATGTAAAAAAACTCTTGACACATCCTATGGTTTTACAATCAATGTCAGCGACTACGATCTCAAACATCCAAGATTTGTACAGACTGTCACCCATATGCTAGAGAAATATCAAGTTGACCCTCAAAGAATCACCTTTGAAATTTTAGAAAACAACAGTATCTCCACCCATACAGAGATACAAAAGACACTCAATATACTTCATGATTACGGATGCAAGCTTGCCATAGATGATTTTGGTGCAGAGTGTTCCAATTTTGGACAGTTAAACAATCTCAATATCGATTTTATTAAAATAGATGGAAGCTATATTAAAGATATTCTTGAAAATAGAAACTCTCAAGTTGTTGCCAAAACTATCTTAGACTTTGCTCATCAAAAAAACATCCCTGTCATTGCCGAATATGTACATAGTAAAGAGGTATATGAATATGTAAAAGCTATGGGTGTTGACTATGCTCAAGGGTATGAGGTCGCACAACCTCAACCTTTTATTTAAATACTACTTTTGTATAACAATTGATGCACTCATTCCAACACGCAACTTAACATGTGATGGTATACTATAGATACCCTTAGAGAGAGAACTTGAGAGTGTATCGTTTGCAGCAATAACCATAACCGTAATAGCCGCACTCTCGAAACATCACTTATACCAAAATACATTGGAAATAAAAAAGCGATAACAACACTTAAAGAAGCTGCTGTTGCGTGTTTGAGCCTTGCTAAGGATTGCATTTAGTTATCTTCACTTAACCATAACATAAAAAGTTTATATGCAAGTGCAAAGATAACAGCACCTACAAAAAGCCCTATCATCCCCATTAACAGCATCCCACCAATAGCACCAACAAGCACTACAACCATGGGAATATCAACACCTCGCCCCATCAAAAAAGGTCTAAGAACACCATCAATAGCACCTACAATCAACATATAGATACTAAATACAATAGCTGATGTTGAAGTATCTTGACTAAGAACAAGTGCAACCACAGGTCCAATAAGGATGATAGTAGGAAGTTGCATAATAGTTAAAAACATTACACCAAGTGCAATCACTACACTAAAAGGAATATCCATCACAACAAGTCCTACCAATGCAAGGAAAGATTGGATTACTGCCACTCCAATAACACCACTAGCAACACTTCGAATTGTAAGTACTGTAAGCTTTGCCCACTCCTGCCCTTTCTCACCAATGAGCCTTGTTGATATTTTTGTATAAACCTGAGCATACTTTTTATCTTGAGTAATAAGATATGCAGCAATCAAAACAGAAATAATTGAAAACAGTATCATACGCAGAGCATCACCCAAAAGTGCCACAGTTTTTGAAGCAATGACTTTGATTTGTGGTTCAAATGTTTTAAGAGTTGCCCCTAGATTCTGTGATGCACTCTCCCACCCCGTATATAGACTCTCACCAACAAGTGGCCATTCTTTGAGATTTTCAGGTGGTGATGGCACAGATACATTTCCTTTACGAGCCACATGGGTCAGTTGAGAAACAGAATCAATCGCTTTATCAGAAATGAAGTAAGTAGGTACAAGAAGGGCTGTACTAAAAACTAACACTAGTACAATAACTACTTTTTTTTTGGAACTATGAAACATATGTGAAAAAGACTCAACAAGAGGAAAAAATGCCACAGCCAAGATAACCGACCATAGTATAATGGGAAGAAAAGGTTTTACAATTAAAAAAGAGACAAACAAGATAAGAACTAAAATCCCAAGTTTTATCGCTATTTCAATAGCTGTCTTTACACTCTCTTGTCTTATTGTCTCGATTTCTGCCATTATTACACCCTTTTGTATTATTATATCACACAACTAGTGATTAATCTCGTCTCTTTTTCCCTTTTCCTAGATCATCATACTTCAAAAACCTCTTAAGATCCTCTTTGAAATCATCATCAAGACTATCCCAAATCGGTTGCTTTTGAGCATAACGCTCCAAGTCCTCTTTTTTTGCCTTTTTTATATCACGTATAAGATAATGGTAGCGGACAAGATTTTTGGTGTAATCACTTAGAAAAGGCCAGTTTTTTATGATTTGGTAGCTTTTTTCTTCATGATCTGTAAAACTCCACTCATCAAACTCCCAATCTTCATCATCCTTTTTAAAAGCAACAAAAGGTTTACCTATATCATGTAATAATGCAGCTGCCAACATTTTAAATTCACCATCTTTAAGTGTGTAGTACACAACACGCAAGGTATGGAGCAAAACACCATGCTGATGCCATTTATTCTGTGTAAAAAACAATGAATCCAAAAAAGGTTTTGAGAAAATACTATTATTTTTATTCATATACTCATTTTAACAAAAATTCTCTTATAAAAAGTAAGATTTTTTTATATTTACTTCAAACTAAAAGAGTTATAATAAAAAAAAGGCTCAGTGATGATTTATTCAAGATTAATATATTCTGTGTTGTTTTTTATCCTTACTTTCACTGTTGCGTGTTCTGGTGGAGGTGACTCTAGCACTGCATCCCCTCCAATAACACAAGAGAGCAACGATACAAATAGTACCAATGATACAAATATCTCTTTTAATGATGCGTTTCCATCACAGTACTACCCAACAAAATCCCATCCAAGAATGTGGCTGAGTACACAAAGGCTCAACGATATTGGGGCACAACAAAGCGCTAATACTCAAAGATGGCAAGATTTTAAAACGATGTGCGATAGTATGATAGATAACGACTCCACAAATGACCCGTACGGTTTTGCTGCTTCACCCCAAAACTTCACAGCCCCTTTGGCTTTGATGTATATCCTCACCCAAAACAGCACCTATGCAGATAAAGCCCTCGAACTTATGGATAATATCGACACCAACCTCTCACGTTACGGTGATCCAGATCATCAAAGTTGGTACTTTTTGGCACTCACTTATGACTGGCTTTATGACTATGCAGGGATGAGTGACGCAAGAAAAACCACCTATATAAATACTATGCACACTTTAAGTGACAAATTTTGGACAAACTACAACCTCAATGCTTCAGGAACAGATAGTGACCAAAACCTCTTGACGGGTATGATGCACTTGGCTTTTGGTGCTGCCCTCTACGGCGATGATGTCAATGCAACTACACTTTTAGACAGAGGTTGGTACGGTTGGCATAGAGGATACTATGCACAAAGGGGTATCTCCAACAAAGAGATGATAAAAGCCGCACTTGGGGGTGTCTATTTTACTGGAATGGCATATTTTCCCTCAACCGACATTATAGGCATTGCCTCCTATCAAATGACTCTTGAGAGTGCGTGTGAGTACCCTTTTGGCACTATAGAGAGTGATATCAAAGATTTTTGGGCAAATACTATTTACGGCATTATCGCACTTACCGAACCAAATAAAGAAAAAATCTCCGACTACGGTTCATGGCAAGACCCCAATATCTTGGCAAACCAACCGTGGATGCGTCGTGCTATGATTATACTTGAGTATTTTGCCCATAAAGAGGGCAACACTACGGCTGCCTCACTTGCCAAAGGGTACGATAGTGCGGTAGATATCGGCTATACCAACGACTATTTTTTGGAGCTTTTCTTTGAAAAATATGATCTCAATGCTACAAACCCCTATACGGCAAACCTCCCTTTGGTGCAGTTCTTTGATAACCCTGATTTCGTTCTTTTTCGCTCATCGTGGGAGGATAATGCCACATGGGGTGAGTTTCGGGGAGACGGCTCTATACCGCTTGATCAACAATCCCCCGATCATGGGCATTTCTCACTATATAAAAACGGCAGCTTCTTAACCAAAGGAGCAAGAAACTATGAAGCACTCTCCCATGGGGATTTTTTCAATACCCTCTCGATAGAAAACGGATGCACACTCAATGGTATTTCATGTAGCGGTACGGCGATTTTTGACTCCAATAAATCAGCCCAAATCACCCGTCACTATGAGCATAACACGCAACCGCTCTTTAGCTATGCGATGCTTGAAGCAGATGGACAATGGAATGATAACACTTCAGAATACAACCCTATCTCCAATGTTGCCACATACAGAAGACACTTCTTTCATAGCGGTGATTATATTGTTGTTTTTGATAGAGTACGCACCCATACTCCTGTTAATATCCGCTACAGACTCCGTGCTATGCAACGACCAACCATAAACGGTGATACCGTTACACAACAAAGTCAAGATAGCAATGCCACTCTTTTGCAAAAAACTCTTGAACCTGCCAATGTTATTATCCATGAGCTCAATGAAACAGCACAATGGAGTAGTGTTGCGACATGGATCGTAGATGCTTCCGAGCGACATTGGCAAAGTTATATAGATTTCAATGACACCGATACACTCAACATACTCAATGTACTACAGATGGGAGATAGTAATCTTAGTAATTTCGATACTTTTGAGCATATTACAACCTCAACATATAGCGGTGTTCACATAGGAGACTGGGTAGTGATGCTCAGTAGTGACGAGGTACTACATAACACGATAAACTATACACTTCACAATACAACAACAAATATGCACCATCTTGTCACTGACCTTGAAGAGGGAAGCTATACATTGCGTGTTGAAGACGTAACACAGGGAACTCTTAGCGTCGATACCCAAAGTTTTAGTGCCTATTTTGTAACGGATAAAAATCTCTCTAGTATGAAAATCGAGCTGATAAAAAACTAAAGGATATGAGATGACAATAGAAGCTAATCTTATCGATATACATAACAAAACAATCTACCCTGCCAAAGTAACGGTAGAAAAAGGGATCATTAGTGAGATTATACAAACTGATAAACAATATGATACCTATATACTTCCTGGTTTTATTGATGCACACATCCATATAGAAAGCTCTATGCTCATCCCTAGTGAATTTGCCCGTCTTGCTGTTACACACGGAAGTGTAGCAACGGTGAGCGATCCTCATGAGATAGCCAATGTTTTAGGTATAAAGGGTGTAGAGTTTATGATACAAAACGGCAAAGAGAGTAGTTTTAAGTTCTATTTTGGTGCTTCACCCTGTGTCCCTGCGACACCTTTTGAAACAAGTGGAGCAACACTCACACCAGAAGATATAGACACCCTCTTACAAAGAGAGGATATCTACTTTTTAAGTGAAGTGATGAACTTTCCCGGTGTTATTGCAGGAGATGAGGATATGATGACAAAAATCAACCTTGCCAAAAAATACAACAAACCCATAGATGGTCATGCACCTGCATTAGTTGGAGAGGGTTTAAATAACTACATCAAAGCTGGAGTACAAACAGACCATGAAGCCTTTAGCTATAAAGAAGCACAGGAAAAAATCAAAAAAGGGATGAAGATTCAAATCCGTGAAGGAAGTGCCGCAAAAAATTATGAAGCACTCCATTCCCTTATAGATGAGTATCCCGATATGCTTATGTTTTGCAGCGATGACAAACATCCAAATGACCTCGTACAAGGGCATATCAACGAACTTGTCATTCGTGCGCTTCATGACGGGCATAATCTCTTTGATGTGTTGCGTGTTGCATCACTTAATCCTGTAGAACATTATAATCTTGATGTAGGGTTGTTGCGTGTTGGAGACAAAGCTGATTTTATAGAAATAAACAACACGCAAGAGTTTACTATCCTACGCACTTTTATAGATGGAAATATTGTTTTTGCCAACAACACGCAACACCTGCCACAGATAACAATAGATCCCATGAACAACTTTCATACCAAAGAAAAAACCATTCACGATTTCCAACTCCATGAGAGTTGTAAAGAGTATAGAGTGATAGATGCACTCAACACGCAACTTATCACCAAAGAGGAGCACCGAGAGTTGCGTGTTGTAAATGAAGTTGTGCAAACTGACATTGTAAAAGATATACTTATCATCAGCGTAACCAACCGCTACGCAAACACACCACCGGCACTCTCCTTTGTACATGGATTTGGTCTGAAAGAGGGAGCAATTGCTTCAAGTGTAGCACATGATTCTCATAACATCATAGCAGTGGGATGTAATGCACAAAGTGTTGCCCTTGCTGTCAATACTATAATACAATCTCAAGGAGGTATATGCGTCGTCGATGGCGAAGAAAATGTGCATCATCTCCCCTTGGAGGTTGCAGGTCTTATGAGCACACAAGAGGGTAAAAGTGTTGCACAAAAATATGAACAACTTGATTGTTTTGTCAAAGAAGAACTTAAAAGTCCGCTTGATGCACCCTTTATGACCCTCTCTTTTATGGCACTGCTTGTAATTCCAGATATCAAGCTCAGTGACAAAGGACTTTTTGATGGCAACAGTTTTCATTTTGTGCGAGAGTGTGTCATATGAAGTTTTTACAAAGATTTGAACTGCAAAAGCACAACACTACACTTACAC
>JAMOSN010000001.1 GCA_027068455.1 Sulfurimonas sp. | reverse complement strand
ATCCAAAGTCCAAAAAACATAGGAAGAAGTGTCCAAAACAGCATATATACATAATCAACATAATGAGTATGCAAACCATAAAAATAGTTACCGTGAATCATTTCCATAAAATGAATAATGGGATTAAAAAGTAAAATTTCTTTTGCTGTCTGTGGTAAAGAATCTAACGTATAAAACAGACCAGAAATAAAAAATAAAGGGAGGAAAACAAGATGTACTATCTTTTTAAAGTTTTCATAAAAAAATCCAATGACTGCAAAAAATATTCCCATCCCTACACCAAAGATTGCTATCCAAATATAAGCAATCAAAACACCAAAGATATTTCCGCATCTTATATCCAAGCCAATAAACCATGCAATAAATAAAAACAACACAGTAATAATACTGCTTATTGTCACTTCAATTAGAAACCGACTAATAATTGTATCTATTGGTTTTACCTGTTTATATACAAATAGTGCTTTATTTGCATCAAAAGCATCCATACTTTTAAGTGCTACAGCTTTAAACATATTATACGCTATAAAACTTGTTGCTAAAAAAACAGGATATGACACCCCATCCCCTATTTGTGCTCCTAAGAGTTCTTTAATGATAGAAAAAACTACAATCATAGCCATTGGATCAATAATAGCCCACAAATATCCTAGTTTTTTACTTCCAAAACGAGTTACAATTTCTCTTAAAAATAAAGCTTTTACAACAGAAAAAAATATTTGTAATGGCCTTCTTTTCTTTACTTTCGTCATTTTATACTTTTTTTGTGTAATCTTACCAAAAAAGGCTTAAAGGAGCTAAAAATTAAGTTATAATTGCACAAAAAAATTATGGATAATCGTATATGAAATTTACTTTAGAAGCCACCAGTGGCAAAGCTCGTGCAGCAACCATACAAACAGCTCATTCTACTGTTAAAACTCCTGTTTTTATGCCTGTTGGAACAGTGGGAAGTGTAAAAAGTTTAGATGTACATGATGTGCTTGATATGTTGGGTGCTGAGATAATTTTGGCAAACACCTACCATATGTACTTACGCCCTGGTGATAAAACAGTTGCAAAAATGGGCAAACTTCACGGCTTTACCAAGTATCCTAAAAGTTTTTTAACAGACAGCGGTGGCTTTCAGGCATTTAGCCTCTCTGATATGTCCAAACCAAAAACGGATGGTATAGAATTTCGATCTCACATTGACGGAAGTAAACACTTCTTTACCCCTAAAAAGGTGATAGATATTCAACACAATCTTGGCTCAGACATCATGATGATACTCGATGATTTAGTAGCACTTCCCGCAACACAAGAGCGTATCAAACTCTCTATAGAACGTACTACCGCATGGGCAAAATAGTCCATAGAATATTTTCGTGCCAAACAAAAAGAGGGTGTTGGGGTTGAACAAAATATTTTTGCCATCATCCAAGGGGGAACGGACAAAGCTTTTCGTACAAAGAGTGCAACAGAGTTATGTGCCCTTGATTATGATGGTTTTGCTATTGGAGGTCTTAGTGTTGGTGAGCTTAACAATGAGATGTATGACACAGTAGAGCATACAACACAATATATGCCAGAGGATAAGCCACGCTATCTTATGGGTGTGGGAACACCTGAAGACCTCATAGAAAACATAGAGCGTGGTATCGATATGTTTGACTGTGTTATGCCAACACGCAACGCTAGAAACGGTACCCTCTTTACCTCTTTTGGAAAACTCAATATCAAAGGAGCGAAATACAAAGAGGATGAAGCACCTATAGATCCTGAGTGTGAGTGTATCACCTGTAAAACATACTCAAGAGCGTATATCAACCACCTTTTTCGCTCACGTGAGATCACATACTTTAGACTTGCAACAATCCATAACCTACACTACTACCTCAATCTCATGAGAGAAGTAAGAGAAGCTATTTTAGAGGATAGATTTGCAGAGTATAAAAAAGAGTTTTATGCTAAAAGAGGAGGAAAATAATGAATGATACTACAGATATAACGACACTTACAATTCGTATAGCTATTTTTGTTGTAATTGCTGCTATATTTTTCTTTGTGTTAAAGTCAGATAAAAAAGAAAGATAAAAAAATTTATTGAGCCTTATATGCCTGCCCTTTTTTAGGCTCTTTAATAATCCCTTGTGCACTTTTAAATCGTGTAGGTAAAGTTTGTGTATATGTTGCACTTTGAGCTTTAAAAACAGCAAAATGGAGATGTGGACCACTTGAATACCCTGTTGTTCCACTGTATCCTATAGCTTCACCCTCAGCTACCTTTGTTCCAACATTGACTAAAACACCATTTTGTTTGAGATGATAGTATGTTGCAAAGGTTCCATCATCGTGCATAATGGTTACATAATTGCCATCACTTCTATATTTTTTATCAAATCCACCTTGATTGGAATCTGATTTTGTTTTCACAACAACACCACCACGAGCAGCATAAATCTTCGTTCCCCTTGGCATTACAAAATCTATAGCATAACGTGAACGACCTTTATGGGTTTGTGTACCATTGTATCCTTGTGAAATTCTATATGCACTACCACTCTTATATGGAAATCGATATAAATAGTTATCATTATGTTGTGCATCAACACTACCCATCACCCATCTATAGCGATAACTATAAGATGGTATATCATTACCTACAAAAGAAAGATGTGCAAACTTGCGTGTTTGCTTCGCTTTGAGTACAAACTCTTTTGGAAAATATCGTGATTCTTTTATATTGTTATATCTTGAACTAACATTTAAGGTCACATCATAAAGATTATTATTGGTAAAATAAACATCAATACCCCTTTGAGTAGCTTTGGAGCTGATATATACTGATCTTTTTTTCGTAGTTTTGGCATCTGGATGATATTCTGCTTCTTCCATAGCCTGTTGCAACTCTTCAAACGATTCTTCAATTAACTGCTCTTTTTGCTGCATAGATTCCAAAAGGGCAATTTTTTGCGTATGTTTATGTTTATTATAGAATGATAATGCTTTTTCGAGTAATGCACTTTGTTCTAAAAATCCATCAAATCTGTATCTAATAAGATTAGCAAAACGTTCATAGTCGTTGCGTGTTATGGCATCATAGATATTGTTATGAAGCAAATATAAAAGATAGTCATACTTTTTTTGCAGTTTTCTTAGCTCTTTAAGATAGGCAAACTTTTGTTTTTTATCTTCTGTAGTATCAACACGCAACCCTTCATGTCGCAGTTGTGTTGCAAAAGTTTTATAACTGTCCAACTCCTTTTGAAACTTTTCATCTTTGGCAATCTTTTCAAAATGTTCAGAAGCTTCATACAAAGGTGTTGCCATCGTTGCAAATGTTTGAGGCAATGGCTCTTTGGCAAGAGCGATAACGACAAAAAAAACAACAAAGAGAAATATTCGCATCTTAAAAATATTGAGGAATGAGTGCTTTTATTTTTTTGTAAATTTTTTCAAAATCAGTAGAATAAACACGTGTTTCACCGATGGCTGTAATGAAGTTGGTATCTCTTTGCCATCTTGGTACCAAATGCATGTGGATATGCTCTGCTATTCCAGCACCCGCACTTGCACCAAGATTCATACCAATGTTTACACCATGTGCACCAAACCCCTCTTTTAAAAGCCTCACACCTTTTTGTGCCAAAGCACTCATATGCAACCACGTTTCACTTGGAAGCTCTTCTAGTTTATCGGTATGAAGATGGGGAATGATCATAAAATGTCCAGGAGTATAAGGGTAACGGTTCATCACCACAAAACAATGCTCATCAC